>CAYYVO010000063.1:0-8598 GCA_964475175.1 uncultured Dehalococcoidaceae bacterium
GGAGCACCTCGGATATTTCATCGTTCATTTGCTCCGGCGTGCAGATAATATGGGCATCGTCCTGGGTGAGACCGCGCACCCGCATGAGACCCAGAAGCACACCGCTCCGTTCATAGCGGTAAACGGTGCCCAGCTCCGCCCAACGTAGCGGTAAATCGCGGTAGGAGCGTATCTGGGACTTATAAGCAAGCATGTGAAACGGGCAGTTCATTGGCTTGAGGTAGAACTCCTGCTCGTCTATGGTAATGGGAGAATACATGTTCTCGCTATAGTGGTCGAGGTGGCCACTGACTTCCCACAGCTTGCTCAGGCCGATATGCGGTGTGTAGAGGATTTCGTACCCGTTAGCAAAATGCTCCTGCCGCCAGAAGTCCTCGTCAACCGTGCGGATACGCCCGCCTTTGGGGGTATATATAACCAGTCCGCCGCCGATTTCATCCGGGGTGAGGAACAGGTCAAGTTCTTTACCCAGCTTGCGGTGGTCGCGTTTTTTAGCTTCTTCTATCATGCTTACGTGCGCATCGAGTTCTTTCCGGCTGTTGAATGCCATCCCATAGATTCTCTGCAGCATAGGGAAGCGCTCGTTGCCGCGCCAGTAAGCGCCGGCAATACTGTTCAGCTTGAATGCCTTTATCTCCCCGGTGGATTTTACGTGAGGCCCGCGGCATAAATCGACGAAGTTGCCCTGCTCGTAAATGCCTACTTTATCGTCATCGATATCGTCAACCAACTCCAGCTTGTAGGGCTGGGAGGCGAAAAGCTTCTTGGCCTCTTCCTTGGTGATTTCCCTGTGGGAAAACGGCAAATCGGCCTTGATAATCTCGCCCATTTTCTCTTCGATAACGGGCAGGTCTTCGGGCGTGAGGGTACGCGGCAAATCGAAGTCGTAGTAGAAACCATCTTCGATAGCCGGGCCGATACCGAATTTTACGTCGGGGAAGATAGACAGGACAGCTTCGGCCATGACATGAGAGGCCGAATGGCGCATTGCTTCGAGTTTGTTTTCGTTATCCACGGATTCATTATATCAGCCCCCAGCTACGGGCGCAATCGGGATTTGTGTGAAATAACATATAGAATTCTCATGTTTTCCCCGTGCCGTTTTGGGTGAATGATGTGGTAGAATTACAATTAGATATCACCGGGGGAGGTGCAGCGATGTCAAAGACGATCGGTATTTTAACCGGTGGGGGAGACGTGCCCGGACTGAACCCCTGTATCAAGGCGGTTGTGAACAGCGCTGTGGAGGATGGATATAAAGTCATAGGTATCAACAGAGGTTGGGCAGGCCTGCTCGAATATAATCCGGATGAGCCTGCAACGTACGGGCAGTATATCCGGGACCTCCAGAATAAGGATGTGCGGACGGTAGACAGGAGCGGCGGGACGTTTCTCCATACTTCCCGGACAAATCCCGAGAAAGTGCCCGAAAATAAAGTACCCGGGTTCTTGAAAAAAACATCCTTTGGTAAAAAACTCGACGATAATTCGACCATGGACTATACAGACTATATTCTTAAGATTATCGAGCAACTGGGAATCGATGTCGTTGTGCCTATCGGCGGGGACGATACCCTGCGCTTCGCGGTACGTTTGCACAAAGAGGGCGTGCCGGTATTGGCGATTCCCAAGACCATGGATAACGATGTCTTCGGCACGGATTATTGTATTGGCTTTTCCACGGCAGTCACCCGCAGTGTCGAGTTTATCACCAGCATACGTACTACCGCCGGTTCCCACGAGCGTATTGCTGTTGTGGAACTGTTCGGAAGGAACTCGGGAGAGACCAGCCTGATAAGCGCCTACCTGGCGTTTGTCGACCGCGCCATAATATCCGAGGTCCCGTTTAATCTCGATAAGCTCGTGAAGTTCCTGCTGGATGACAAGGCAAACAATCCTTCACATTATTCCCTGATGACAATCTCGGAGGGGGCAACTTTCGAGGGCGGCGGTATCATTGAAACCGGTGAGGCGGACATGTTCGGTCACCGCAAGCTCGGCGGGATAGGATTAATTCTTGCTGAAGAGATGAAAAAGATGACAGGACAGGATATTCTTTATCAGCAGCTGGCCTACCTGATGCGCTCCGGCGCCCCCGATTCTCTCGACCGCATGGTGGCTACGTGCTACGGGCATCTTGCCGTGCAGCTCATAAACGGAGGGGAAACCGGCAGGATGGTTGTCCTTAACGACGGGCGGTATACCTCCATTCCGCTGGGAATGATTTTATCCGGTCAAAAACGGGTCGATGTTGCCAGGTTTTATGATATCAGCAACTACAGACCTAAAATTAAGGAGCATATCGGCATGCCGATGTTCCTCAGGTAATGCACCCGCTATAACTTTAGGGTCGTATCGGTGAGGTCGCTATGAAATGGCAGCAAATTCTTGCAGGTGCCTATCGGCGCCTGTCCGAGGAATTTGAAAATATCCTCGATGGACTTACGCTGGAAGACCTGCATAAAAGACCGGCGAAGGATGCCAATACCATCGGCTGGCTTCTCTGGCATACGGTTCGCAGTCTGGACAGGACGGTAGGCGACGTTATCCTCGGGGAGCAGTTCTGGATTAAAGACAGGTGGTATGAAAAGTTCGGCCGGCAACCCGACCCAAACGAGACCGGATGGCATCACAGCTTCGATGAGGTGGAGAAGTTCAGGGTTCCGGATATAGAGACGCTGAGGGAGTACCAGCAGGCGGTTGTAGAGGTATCAATCGAGTACCTCGAAGGACTGACCGAGGATGAACTTGAACGCGAATGCCCGGCATCATGGGCCACCGGCACTACGGTGCCGGCGTACCGGCGTATCATCGGCAACATCAACGACTGCTTTCAGCACGTAGGGCAGGCGGCTTACGTACGCGGCCTTTTGAAGGGGCAGGGCTGGCTGGGCAGGTAGCAACCGTTTTTACATTCGCAAACTCATTGTGCTACACTTGTTTGTGTCCCTCTCCATAAAGAAAATCTTTCCCATTTTAGGCTTATCCATATTTTCCTCTATGGTCGGTATCGGCATCATAGCGCCGCTGCTGCCTATCTATGCCAGGAATTTGGGCGCGACCGGTGTCTGGCTTGGCGTAATCTTTGCCGGATACGCGATTTCGCGCACCGTTATCCTGCCGTTTATCGGTAAACTCTCAGACCGCCGCGGCCGCAAGCCGGTTATATCCGCCGGTCTTTTCATTTTCGCCCTGAGCTCTTTTGCCTATGTTCTCGCCGATAGCGTGGTGACCCTGCTGGTAATACGGCTATTGCAGGGAGTGGCCGCAGGCCTGGTTCAACCCATTGCCCAGGCCTATATCGGCGATATTGCCCCTGAGGGTGAAGAAGGGAAATGGATGGGATTCTTTAACGCTACGTTTCTAATAGGCTGGGGCTTTGGTCCCCTATTGGGTGGAATTCTGACCGATTATTTCGGAATGGATTCTGCTTTCTACGTTATGGGCGGTCTTAATGTGCTGGCTTTTGCGGGGGTCTCCCTCTTTCTGCCGGAAGTCGTCCGCAGGAAAAATGAGACTGACCCGGGGTCTTCTTTTAAAGATATAGCATCGAGTAATTTAATCAGGGGACTATTCAGCTTCCAGGTCGGCGACGCCGCCCACCGGGGTATCGTCCAGACATTTATACCCGTCTTTGCCGGTCTGACTATAGGGCTGAGTTCGTCTCTTATCGGGACGATATTATCGGTCCTCGTCATAGGAGCGGGCCTTATTCAGATATTTACCGGCCCGCTTGCCGACAGGTTTAACAAAAGACTGGTTGTGAT
This sequence comes from uncultured Dehalococcoidaceae bacterium, assembly GCA_964475175.1. Classification (GTDB taxonomy): domain Bacteria; phylum Chloroflexota; class Dehalococcoidia; order Dehalococcoidales; family RBG-16-60-22; genus CAYYVO01. The sequence goes on from CAYYVO010000063.1 coordinate 3,768, forward strand.
TATGGGGAGTCTTGGAATACTGGTCTCCATGGTCGTCATTCCTCAGGCTGTCGGGTTCTGGTCGTTGCTGCTTTTTCTGGCTATCGCTATCGTTGGCGATGCCTCGGCTGTACCGTCTGCTTCGGCCCTTATAATTCAGGAAGGCAGGAAATACGGTATGGGGGCGTCTGTGGCTGTATTCAATATGGGTATGGGGGTTGGGATGTCCGTCGGACCTATTCTGGCCGGGCTGGCAGCCGATTTATGGGGCGTCGAGTTTGCTTTTTACTTCATGGCGGCTCTTATGCTTGTTTCCACAATTGCCTTCGGCGGGTTTACGCGTACTGCGCCAGGAACAGTTGGCTAGAAACGCCGGTCTTTTATCCGGTTATCGATAAAGCTGCCCAGGAATAAAAGCAGGCCGCTGAGGAATATGGCCCCGATGTCCAGGTACTTTACATCAACCAGCTTGCTGGCGAGGCCGAGTCCGCCCCCGCCGATTAATGCCGCCAGCGCCCCGACCGGAGTTACTTTAAGTCTGTCCCTGAAGAATCCGGCTATAACCGGCAGGATTATCCCGGCTGTATAGACCGTAAACGCAAAGAGGAGTGCGCTGATTATTCCCCCCAACAGTAGCGCAACAACCAGGGAAACGATACCCAGTCCTACTATCAGCCAGCGGGAGCGGGGGAGGGGATTATCATTGTCGGTTGTCTTGCGTAGTTTGCCGATTACGTCCACCGAGAGGATGGTGCTGGCGCTTAAAAGGGTCGTGTCCGCCGAGGACATCACAGCGCAGAGCAGAGCTGCCAGGACGAGTCCGCCGAGTACTGGTGATAATACTTCGCTGATGACTTTGGGCAGGGCCTGCTCCGGGGAAATATCAGGGAAAAGGGCGGCGGCACCCATGCCGATAAACGTTATTGCCAGGGCTGCGGGAATAATCAGCAGTGCTGTCAAGTATGTGGAAGCCCGCGCCGTAGCATTATCCCTGGCGCAGAATATCCGCGAGTACATGTCCGGACCGACCACATAGGTCAGACCGACCACCAGGAGTAGAGAAGCAAGGTCGCACCCGCCGAACTGACGGCTGACGGGGAACGCGAACATGTCCGGCGATAGAGCGCTCTGCAGTCCGTCCCATCCCCCCAGCCGTGAAAGTACCAGGGCCGCCCCGGTGAAGATACCGCCGAAGATTATTACCGTCTGGAAAAGGTCGGTGCGGATAACCGAGTACTGACCACCCAGCACGGTATAAGCGATAAAGATAAAGGAGAAAATAATCATCCAGATTGTGGGGGTACCTATCCCCAGTATGCCCATTATCTTGCCGGCGGCGATAATCTGGGCGGCGATAATGCCTATCCAGGCTATGATAATAAGCGCTGAAGAAGCTAAAGCCATGCGGCCATCGTACTGCTTTTCGATAAGTTCCGGAAGGGTGTAAAGGGCGTACTGCCTCACCTTTTTAGCGAAGAACGTCCCCAGGAATATCAGGCCGATGGTGCCGGCGAGCAGCCACCACATACCGGTGAGTCCCCGCGAAAAGCCCAGCCCGGCCATACCTACGGTTGCGGACCCGCCGATAATCGTGGCCAGCAGCGAGCCGGTGATAAATAGCGTTGAGCCTTTTCTCCCGGCCACGAAAAAGTTATCCGCCTGCCCGGCCTTCCTGCGACTGATTATCCCGATAGCGAGCATGGCTAGGAAATAGACAATAATTATGATTAACTCGGTCATACTTACTCTATCTTATATACTGGGTTTTACTTACTAATATACCTTCAATTAGCGTTAAATATTAGTGAACATTTTACCTGGGATGGTCGGGATATATTTAATAGAGTGGCGGATGGGCTGGTGGCAGTATGATTTACATGAAGTATTTATATACTTGGTTTCTCGGTGCCGATAAGGGCTATTTCTATCTTCTGACCGCACTTCGAGCAGGTTATATTCAACGTGAGCGGCTGCTGCATAACGCGCTCGGCCACTGCTGACACTATGGAGTCGACATTGTCCAGTCGACGGTCCAGCATGTCGAGTCGTTTAACGATTCGCTCAATATCCGCGGGTGATTCCTCATTGGATGTTTTCAGTTCGTCTGCTTTCGCCAAAATAACAGTCCTCTCGGAAAGAAGGTTAATTAATTATATGTCTCATAAAGGTGAGATGTCAAAAGAGGCGGGGGTATATAAGGCTACTCTTTAATGATTTCAGGCCGTTACGGGAGGGACTATATATTGATTTATGCAAATCGGAGAGGTATAATCCTAAACAAGAAGTATATTACCATCTGTGATAAAGGACCAAGGAGGGGAGTAAGATGGCTGAGAAAGAAGTCGGAAAGGTAATGGACTTCTTTGCCCGACCGGTAGTTGCCGGTATCGATATGAACGGGACGCTGAAGGTGGGGGATAAAATCCATATCGCGGGACACACCACGGATATCGAGATGGTCATTAATTCAATGCAGATTGATAATGCCAACGTAGACCAGGCTAAAAAGGGCGATTCCGTGGGTATCAAGGTCCCGGACAGGGTGAGGCGGGGCGATACCGTTTATAAAGTCACCGATTAGTCCCGAATCGAATGATAAATCTGTTATGCTCGCGGAATTCATTCCGTACAAATATGCCTGCCGAATAGTCGAGGTATTCTTTTAATTGCCTGGGTCCACATGCACCTGATAGGGGCGTGTCTGTGTTCATTCCCATATTGAATGGGGAGTGTTGTTTATGAGCGGATTTAAAGATTATGATAAATATGACGGCCTCGGTCTGGCTGAGCTCGTTCGTAAAAAAGAAGTCAGGCCAATCGAACTGGTCGAGGAGGCCATGAACCGTATAGAGAAACTAAATCCGCAGGTAAACGCGGTCGTTTATAAAATGTATGAGCAAGCCCGGATAGCTGCCGAGGGAGTGCTGCCGGACGGCCCTTTCAAAGGCGTGCCGTTCATGTTGAAAGACCTGATGGCGTATTATGCCGGAGTCCCTACGACGTACGGCTGTAAATTTTTCAAGGATTTTATACCGGACCATGATAGCGAACTGGTAAAGAGATATAAAGCTTCCGGCGTTATCACCATCGGCAAGACCAACACGCCGGAATTCGGACTGGACTTCGTAACCGAGCCGGAGCTGTTCGGCCCCGCCAATAATCCCTGGGACCTCACCCGCACCACCGGCGGCTCCAGCGGGGGTTCCGGGGCGGCCGTGGCAGCGCGGATGGTTCCCCTGGCGCATGGTAATGATGGCGGCGGCTCCATACGCGTACCGTCTTCCTGCTGCGGGGTGTTTGGACTTAAGCCTACCCGCGGACGGAATCCCACCGGCCCCGATTTCGGCGACCCCTGGCGTGGTTTCGTCTGTGAACACGTTATTACCCGCTCCGTACGCGACAGCGCTGCTATGCTGGATGCTACAGCCGGACCAGATACGGGAGCTCCATACTATGCCCCTCCGCCGACTCGCTCGTTTTTAAGCGAGGTCGGCACCGACCCCGGAAAGCTGCGTATTGCCTTCACAGCAGAACCTTTTTTCGGTGAGACCGTTGAAGAAGAATGCGTGACGGCACTGGAGAAAACGGTTAAATTGTGTCGTGAACTCGGTCATGAAATGGTAGAAGCAACGCCTCATATAGAACGTGAAGCGATGTCCCAAGCCTTTGTAACGGTAGTATGCAGCGAAATCAGTGCATCGATTAAGGATGCATGTGAAGGATTCAACTGCAAGGCTTCCTGTAATGATTTTGAGCCGGTTACCTGGATTATGGCCCTGCTCGGTGACAAATTCACGGCGTCAGAATTATCCCGGGCCATTAATATGATTCAACTATGTTCGAGGCAGGTTGGCGAGTTCTTTGAAAACTACGATGTACTGTTAACGCCGACACTGGCCATGCCGCCGATTAAAAGAGGAGCGACAAAAGTAGAGGGTATTCAGGCTGTGCTCATGAAACTGTTCGGCCGTCTCAATGCCGGTGGATTGATAAAAAATCTCGTTGGGATAGATGAGCTAGCCGGGGAGGCTTTTCAGTTTGCTCCTTATACACCACTTTTCAACACCACAGGCCAGCCGGCAATGTCCGTCCCGCTGTACTGGAATGACGAAGGTCTGCCTATCGGTATGCAGTTTGCGGGCAGGTACGGGGATGAGGCAACTTTGTTCCGACTGGCAGGGCAGCTCGAGCAGGCACAATCGTGGGTTAACCGCGTTCCGCCGGTATGTGCTGCCGTAACAGTGTGAAAATTGTCGTGTTCTTCTACCCGATTGCCTTTACCAGGTTGGCCATCTCGATGGCGCTCACCGCTGCGTTGAAACCCTTATTGCCGGCCTTGCTCCCCGAGCGCTCGATGGCCTGTTCCAGGGTATCGGTGGTGATAACGCCGTAAACAACCGGCACTCCGGTATCCAGGTTGACCTTGGCGATGCCCTTAGTAACCTCTGCCGAAATATGGTCGAAGTGGGGCGTGCTCCCGCGGATTACCGCCCCCAGGCAAATAATGGCATCGTACTTCTTGCTCTGGGCCATTTTCTGGGCAATCAGCGGTATCTCAAAAGAGCCGGGCGTCCAGGCTGTTTCAATATCGGCATCATCAACGCCGTGGCGAAGCAGGGCATCCTGCGCCCCTTCGAGCAGCTTTTTGCTGAAAAACTCATTAAAACGTGAGACAACCAGTCCGAATTTCAGTCCCTTACCCAGTAAATTGCCCTGAATATCCTTGCTCATAGAAGTCTCCTTTGTTTTATTTCAATCGCTATCGGCGTCGGACACTTTTAAAAGGTGCCCCATTTTTTTCTGTTTAGTGCTCAAGTAGCGGCGGTTATGCGGATTAGGTTCAGTGGTAATC
>CAYYVO010000064.1:0-8580 GCA_964475175.1 uncultured Dehalococcoidaceae bacterium
TTTTATAACCTACCGGCAGGAAAAGGTTATAGGTAAAACGCTTGAGGGGGTTGACATCCACCATCTTGACCTGTATCTAGCTGACCAGCCCTTCCCACTGCCTCGGACCGTAGATAACGAAGTTCGGCCCGACCTCCCGCGTATCTTCAGCAATGGTTTCCGGTTCTTCGGGGAAGTTCAGCTTGGCCCCTGTAAGCAAATGGGGAATGGTAGCGAAAAAGCTGTCGCCGACCCATGCCGCCGGGAAGTTGGAAATCAAATCGTCGTTCTCGTCCAGCGGATAGCGGTCGACGAATCCCTCCGCCGTGGTTATCAAAGCTCGGTGTGTCAGCACGGCGCCTTTGGGCAGACCGGTGGTCCCCGAAGTATAGTAGATAAAGGCAACATCGTCACCTTTGCCTTTATCTACGTTCTTTTCAAAAAGGCCGGCATGTTCCTTCTCATGTTCCCGTCCCAGGTCTATTACTTCATCAAAGCTGATGAGTATGGGATCATCATAATTTCTCAGCCCTTTGGGGTCCCAGTAGATGACCTTTTTCAGCAGAGGCAGCTCGTCCTTTATCTCCAGGAATTTATCGGTCTGCTCCTGGTCGTTGACGATGGCGAACTTGGCATCGGAATGCTCGGCGACGTACTTAACCTCGGACGGAATGGAATCGACGAATACACCGGTAGCGATGCCGCCCGCCGCCTGAGCGGCGAATTCCCCCCAGAACCACTGCGGCTCGTTGTCCCCTATTATGCAGACCACATCGCCGCGTTTCAGGCCAAGGCTTATCAAGCCCAGCGAGAAGTATTTGACATTCTCATAGTAATCCTGCCAGGTGTACCGGTGCCAGACCCCTAACATCTTCATGGTCATGGCCGTCCGCGAGCCCCACTTGGCGGCATTATTTTTTATAATTTGTGGTATAGTATCTCCGTATTCCATAATGCTGTCTGAAACCTGATCCCCTGGCTGAAAAACTTAATTACCTCCCGCTTGGGAGGTAATTCTAATTCATAATATTCGGCCATCAACCGTCTAATCTAACTATGAAATTCCAACCTCCCACGCGCACCTCCTGTGCGCTTGGTAAAGATGAATTTACATCTCTCCAATTCACTGGATAAAATAGAGGTTATTACCGGAGTGTTTTTATACATATTATTTAACGGCTTAGCTTACCATACGATAAACGATTGTGTCAATTTGAAACGAGTCTGAAACTGGCGACCTTACGCTTAAGCGGTGGTAACGGTCGTTCCGGTTGCCTTGGCGATTAATTTACCGTCCTGATTGGTCACCGTCATCTCGGAAACGCCTATGCGCCTGCCGCTCCTGATGACCCGGCATTCCGCGATAAGGTCGTCGCCCACTTTGGCGCCGGCAATCAGGTGTATATTGAACTGGGTGGCTACACTCGGGCTGACGAGTGAGTTTATACCATAGGCAAACGCCTGGTCGGCCACCGCCATAACTATCCCCCCGAACACCATGCCGTTGAAATTCATGTGTTCTTCCGTGAGCTTCATGGATACTTTGGAATAACCCGGAGACAGCTCCACCAGGCGCATATTTAAAAACGAGGCTATCGGCTCATTGGCCTCTTTCGCTCTTAACTCCGTGACGTTATCGGATGATTCCTGTTCTTTAGCCGTCATCGTTACCCCTTACTTTTCCTCAAGATTTCCGTATATTATATCATAATTAATGTTGAATCGTGTTGACAAACAGGGTATCAAAAGATTCATAATAAAAGCCGGGTGAGCTATATCGAAAGGAGGCTTTAATGTCTGTTTATCTTATGTTAACCACTCTTACCGATACCGGGAGGAAGGCCCTTCAGGAAGATCCCGAGATTCTTAAGGAGATAAATAAAGAAGTAGAGTATTCCGGTGTGAAGATACTTACCCAGTACGCCCTTCTCGGCCAGTTTGATTTCGTGAATATCGTCGAGGCTCCCAACAACGAGACCGTAGCCAAGCTGGCTATACGTTTGAGCGCCAAAGGCACCACGCAAACCCTTACCCTGGCGGCTATATCTCTCGACGACCTTATTAGCACGTTGAAAGAGAAGGAGAATCCCTGGTAGCGTTTATTTAAATGCGTCTATACCTTTCGTGTAAGAATAATCTGCTATTAGTTATTCTTTGAGTTCCAGATTACAATTACAATATCTGTATTATCTTTATGTAAAGTATACCCTGCTGTTAACGTTTAGGTTTTTTTAATACGGAGGAGATAAAATGGAACTTGGTCTTGAAGGAAAAGTAGCGCTGGTAACCGGTGCCGGCAGTCCCGTGGGATTCGGGAGAGGCATAGCGCTGACACTGGCAAAATACGGCTGCGATATTATTGCCAACGATATCGACGAAGAAGGCGTTAAAAAGACGGCTTCGGATGTTGAAGCCCTGGGCAGGAAGGCCATGGCTATCAAAGCAGATGTCACCAGGGTGGCTGAGGTTAAAGACATGGTTAAACAAGCCCTGGACAAATTCGGTCGGATAGATATACTGGTGAACAATGCCGGGCGTACCACCACCCCGACGCCTTTCGTAGATACGCCGGAGGAAAACTGGGAGATAGTCATTAACCTGAATGTCTACGGGGTCTTCCACTGTTCCAAAGCCGTGCTGCCGCAGATGTTAGAGCGGAAAAGCGGAAAAATCATTAATATCGCCTCGGGCGCGGGTATCAGCGGTATGCCCCGGTGCGTGCACTACGGCGCCACCAAGGCCGCTGTAATCGCGTTTACCAAGGGGCTATCCAAGGAAGTAATAGCCTCGGGGATAAACGTTAATGCCGTAGCCCCGGGAGTTGGCGATACCAACTTCCTTGTTACCGGTAACTTCCCTGAGGGAGAATTAGGCCGCGCCGTGGCCACGGTACCCACCAAGCGTTCGACGACCCCCGAGGATGTAGGCAACATGGTGGCCTATCTGGCGTCAGACCTCGCCAGGCAGATTGTCGGGCAAACTTACCTCGTCGACGGCGGTCACGCCTAACGGACGAACATATGAGCATCTCACATCAAGAGTTCGAGCGGCGTTATAAGGCAATCCGGGAGTTGATGAAGCAAGGCGATATCGACTGCCTCCTGGTTGTCGGACTCCCCGATGACTTCAATCGCGGGAACATCCGCTATATCACCGGCTCCGGGCGGGGTGGTTGCTGCATTTTCCCCCCGGAGGGGTCTCCCGTAATGCTTACCGGCCCCGGGCAATCCAAATCCCCCAAACTCCGCAGGACTATCGGGGCTCTTGACTTACTCGATTTAAGAGAAACCGGCGACCCTGCTCAACAGGTTGTTAAAGAGATTGGCCGTTTTGATAATGGTCATAAAATCGGCTTTGTCGGCATGGGATGTATCTCCGTGCCGATGTATCTTGCCATAAAAGAGTCGTATAGTGAAAGTCTGGTTGACTGTGTCTGGATGTTCGAGAAGTTGCGCACTGTAAAAAGCAACGAAGAAATCGAACAAACGCGAATAGCTGCATCAATTGCCGATGGTGTCTTCTCCATGCTCAGGGAAATGATAAGCCCCGGTCTGGGTGAGTTCGAGATTTACGGGGCGGTGAAAAAAGCCATCTATGAAAATGGCTGCGAGTACTCCTTCGACCTCATTGACGCCGCCGGAGCCACGATGAATATGTCGTTCTTCCCTACAGTAGACAGACTGGAAGAAAACGGCACACTGTTCATGGAGATAACACCCGCATTTGAAGGCTATTACGCCCAGCTGCCCGTCACGTTGCCCGTGGGCAGGTATCCACCCAGCGTTAGAGAGATGGTAAGCGCCTGGGCCGCGGCCGATAAAGCCGCCCGGGATGTCCTGCATCCGGGTACAAAGGTATCAGACATCTACAACGTACTCATAGAATCAGTAAAGAAGAGTGGTTTTATCTCCCCCTACCGCCCCGGTCATTCCCTGGGACTGGATGCTCTCGATTTCTGGTCGATTACTGAGACAAACGAGACGATACTTCAACCGGGCATGGTGCTGGCAGTACACCCCAGCGTTATGAAAGAATTGGGCGGCGACGGGTGCGGGATGGGTTATACATATCTGATAACGGAAACGGGCGCTGAAAAACTCAGCAAGATTGACCTGGCTGTAGAACTGTTAGGGAATGAATCGTAAGAATAGAAAAACAGGCGCTTCTCTCGAAGCCCGGCTGGTGATTGTGGGGGGCGGCGGGGCCGGTCTGGCCGCCGCTGTGCAGGCGGCGGAAAATGGGGCTTCTGATATCATGATTATCGAGAAGAGAGGCAGTCCGGGCGGCAATACTGCCCTCGCCGGGGGACTCTTCGGTTGTGAAAGTCCCGTCCAGGCACGAGAGAAAATCGTTGCGGATAGAGATGAACTCTTCAAGCGTGCCATGGACTGGGCACACTGGAGCCGTATAGACCCTAAAATCCTCCACGCTTTTCTCAATAAATCGGGTGATACCATTCGCTGGCTGGAAGAAAAAGGGCTGGTGTTCAGGCTTATACGCCTCTACCCCGACCAGGAACCACCTGTTCAGCATAACCCGGAGGGCAATGGCGCTCGCCTGGTGAAAGTCCTTAAGGATGATTGCCGGAGGCTGGGTGTTAAAATTTTAACACAGTGTTACTGTAAAAAAATCCTGCGCGATAAGGCAGGTCATATCTCCGGGGTCATAGCAGTAAAGGGGGATGAGGAAGTAGAAATCAGGGTGAGGAGCGTTATCATAGCCACCGGCGGCTTTGCCGGGAATCGCGAGCTCCTCCAGAAATACTGCACTTCCTGCTGTGACGATGTAGCTCTGAGCGGACTTCCCCTTGAGGGAGATGGGATTTCCCTCGTCGCTGCAGCCGGTGCCGCCATAGAAGACTTCGCCACGGTAATAAAAGAGGGCCCCAGGTTCGACCTTTATAAATGGCCCTTGATGACCTTCGAAAGAGACCCTGCCACCCTCTGGGTAAATAAAAACGGGGAACGCTTTGTCGACGAGGTTGTTGGCTACCATGTCTTCGAAAGTGTTAACGCCATGCTTCGGCAACCGGGGAAAGTGTGTTATGCCCTGCTGGATGCGTCGATAAGGAAGAAGTTCGAGGAAAAGATGCCGTTACTGGAAAAGGCCCTCCAGGCTGAAGTAAAAAAAGGCAGGGTGAAAATAGCCGGTTCCTGGGATGAAATGGCCGGATGGATAGGCGCCGACCCCTCGGTACTGCAAAACACAGTCGAGAGATACAACAGCTTCTGCGAACGCGGCTACGATGAAGATTTCGCCAAGGAGAAGAAGTATCTTTTACCTCTGTCCACTCCGCCCTACTACGCCATTAAGGGGCTGGCGGTAATGCTGGATACGATTGGCGGTATCAGGATAAACGAGCGCATGGAGGTGCTGGATAAAAATAACAACGCCATTCCGGGACTTTATGCCGCCGGCGTGGTGACGAGCGGCTGGGAATCGGAGATATATTGCAGCAGCCTGAGCGCCAGCGCTTTCGGGTTTGCGATAAACTCGGGGCGGATTGCCGGGGAAAACGCGGTGCGCTTTGCAGTTGAAGGGAAATGATTTGGGGAAATGGAGCGGGAGACGGGACTCGAACCCGCGACAACCTGCTTGGAAGGCACTGGGGATAAAAGGCAGTAACCACGGTAACAAGTGATATGTCGTTAGTCCTATTTGGTGATGCCTCAGCCCCGAGGTGTCAAAGCTAAGATGTTAACAAGCAAGCACAGACTGCTCGCAGCTATCTGCATATATCATTAATAATACGCATCTAAGATTGTGCAGAATATACAAATTATAACCCATTTTATATGTATCTTTAACAGGTATAGCACCCTCTGTTAAAGTTGTTCTACCTATAATCATAATTTTTCTATTTTGTTGAACATAGTGCTATCATGAATAAACATCCGTAAAAAGTGTAATAATATGAGGGTTGACACAAGGGCAGTGTTTCATGAACGCAGGTAAAGTAAAACGCAATCTCTTTCAGCTAGCTCGTTTATATAATATACAGACGGCCTATCAAGATATAACCGGTCGTCGGAGACAGGCATCTGTAGATAGCCTATTGGTCATGTTGCAAGGCCTTGGAGCGCCGGTTGCTTCCCTGTCTGATGTTTCGTCGGCATTACGGGAAAGGAAACAAAATCTTGTCCGAAGGATAATAGATACGGTTGCTGTCGCCTGGGACGGCAAACCTCCACCATTGAATGTACGTTTACCATCGAATCTGTCAGAAGTGACTTTATTCTGTGAACTGGAAACAGAGAAGGGTGATATAACCAGTTGGAAATATCCGGCCGGCGAGCTATCCTTTCTTGGCAGTGAGGAAATCGAGGGGGAGCAATATATCTTATTGTCAATCACACTCCCGGAAAGTTTGCCTTTAGGTTATCACAAGTTCCGTCTTGAAATTAAAGGCAAGACGTACCAAACGCTTATTATATCAGCACCCCGCCAGACGTACCTGCCACCTGAGGAGGCGGGCTGTTTTTGGGGTGCTTTTCTCCCGCTCTATGCACTACAAACGCAGCAGAGTTGGGGCAGCGGCGATTATTCGGGGCTTGGGGCTCTTGTCGATTGGGTGGCAGACCTGGGCGGCCGGTTCGTGGCGACACTTCCACTGCTTCCTAACTTTTTAAATGAACCTTTAGAACCATGCCCTTATATGCCGGTAAGCCGGTTGCTCTGGGACGAGTTTTTCATTGATGTAACTAAAGTGCCGGAATTAACTTCATGTCCTGAAGTGCAGGATTTAATGCAATCATCATCGTTTCAATCAGAAATCGCCGACCTGCGTCAAGCATCGCTGGTCGACTACCGGCGGACAATGGCGTTAAAACGACGCGTACTGGAAAAACTATCCGGCCACATGGCTGACGGGGCGTCTTACCCTCTCAACGAGTTCCGGCAATTCATCACGGAAAATCCGGTTGTCGATGATTATGCCGTATTTAGGGCGACTGTGGAAAAGCAAAAGACTACGTGGCCTTCATGGCCGGAGAAACTGCCTGGCGGTTTCCCTGATGAAGGTGACTATAACATTCAAAATAAACTCTATCATATGTACGTACAGTGGCTGGCTCAACAGCAGGTTCAGTCGATTGCTGAAAAGACCGCTGAAAGAAACATGATAATGTATCTGGATTTACCCTTAGGCGTCCACCGGGAGGGCTATGATGTTTGGAGACACCGCGACCTCTTTACGCTAAACGTTGATGCCGGTGCCCCTCCGGATGCCGTCTTCACCACCGGTCAGAACTGGGGTTTCCCGCCTTTGCATCCTGAAAACATCCGGGAGCAGGGGTACCGGTACGTTATCGACTATATTCGCCATCACGTTAAGTATGCCGGGATGCTGCGCATCGACCATATGATGGGTTTCCACCGACTCTTCTGGATACCGTCGGGAATGGATGCCGACCAGGGCGTCTACGTACGTTACCCGGCCGAAGAGCTTTATGCTATCTTGGCGCTTGAGTCACACCGGCACAGGAGCATCATTGTTGGCGAAGACCTGGGGATGGTACCGTCTTACGTAAGACCGGCTATGAAGCGTCACGGACTTCAAAGGATGTACGTCATGCATTATGAGCTTGCCGATAATCCATCTCACGCTCTCAGGCATATCGACCGTGATACCATAGCCAGCCTGAATACCCATGATATGCCTCCTTTCGCATCTTTCTGGCAGGATATGGACATAAAGGAAAGATTAAATCTGGGCATACTCGATGAAGCAGGCACGCAGTTGGAAATAAGCACACGCCAGTCACTGAAAAATACTCTGGTAACTTACTTGCAGAATAACGATTATCTGCATGAAGTTACCGATATCCGGGCTGTTCTCAAAGCTTGCCTTTCCTACCTGAGTGCCAGCCGCGCCCGCATCTTAATGGTAAATCTGGAAGACCTGTGGCTGGAAACCCATTTTCAGAACGTGCCGAGTGCTGATAAATATCCGAACTGGCAGAATAAGGCCCGATATATGTTTGAGGAGTTCAGCCGGAGGCCGGAAGTCCTTGATATTTTAAGGACGATAGACAGGCTAAGACGCCAGAAAATTCCATAAACATAAATTTATGCCGGCGTAGTATATTCGGGCAACGCGAGAATGGAGTAGTGACAACTAGGCCGGGATTCTCTATAATTCAAGGATAGCTGGTTTTAAACGAATCAGCGCATTCCAGTGAGGATTTCCTTCACCCTGCTGTAAGAGGAGATATAAGTGGACCGGTACATATGTATTCACGGGCATTTCTACCAGCCGCCGCGCGAAAATGCCTGGCTCGGGTATATTGAAGTCCAGGACCAGGCCTACCCATATCACGATTGGAATGAAAAGATAAACGCCGAATGCTATCAGGCTAATGCGTCTTCCCGCATTCTCGATGATAAAGGCTTCATCACCGGGATAGTCTGCAATTACTCTAAAATGAGTTTTAACTTCGGCCCTACCCTCCTCGCCTGGATGGAGAACAACGCCCCCGATGTCTATCAGGCGATTATCGAGGCCGACCGCCAGAGCCGGCAGAATTTCTCGGGGCACGGTTCCGCCCTAGCGCAGGCATACAATCACATCGTAATGCCGCTGGCCAATCACCGGGACAGGTA
>CAYYVO010000065.1:0-6336 GCA_964475175.1 uncultured Dehalococcoidaceae bacterium
AGACCAGTATAGCCGTCAGAGCCAGCGGCACGATAAGGCACTTGCGGACGGTCTTAAATCCGAACGATATATTTACCCCCGCCCTTACACGCCCGGTTGTGCCTGATAATAATCCTTGCAGCCTCTGCCGATAGTTGATGAACCAGATGGCCGCCGCCAGCACGATATAATAGCCCCAGATGAAAGCCGGATGAACCGAGTCTACTCCAACCGATGCAATTGATGCCGATCCCAGTCCCCCGACCACCACCATCAGGTACGAAAGGAAAAGCCAGGCCAGCCAGCCTACCGCCTGGCCCAGGGCAGGCAAGGCCATTCCCAGTGCCGCCGCCAGCACACCGGTGATGATGATTGCAGGCAAAACCGGCAGGGCCAGAAGCGTTGCCAGCGGCCCCACCAGTGAAACAATGCCGAAATAGTAAGCCACCGCCGGCCACACGGCGATAATCGCCCCCAGGGTAGCGCTTACGGTATCGACCACCACATTCGCCGTTGAAACGAGGACTCCTTCCCCGCCGAGCACGGCAGCGGTCGCCCTCCTGCCCCAATCCCGGAGGACCGGGAAGATAAAGATTAGCCCGGCCATGGCCAGAAAGCTCAGTTGAAACGCGCCGTCCCCCAGGATATATGGGCTGACGCCCACCATCACCGCCGCGGCAAAGGCCAACGCCACTATAGCGCTGCGCTGCCGTCCCAGTGCCTCGGCCAGCAGAAAGATGCTTACCATTATGGCACCTCGCACCACCGGCGGGTTCATGCCGGTTATCACGGTATAGAGCCAGACGGCACCGAGGGCCAGCCAGATATAGAGATAACGCCGCCGCCCGAAGAGCCAGAGACCAATGCCGAGCAGGATGCCGGCCATGATACCGAGGTGCAGACCGGATATCGCCAGCAGGTGGGCCGTCCCACTGCGGGAGAAATCGTCTCGTATTCCAGGGGGAATATTGCCCCTTATCCCCAGCACAACCCCCTGCGCCAGCGAAGCCTGCGGCTCGGGTAACGCTTCCGTAATCTCCTGCGCCAGTCGACCTCTCATCGAGTATATCCAGGCCAGCGGCGTAAAACCCCGCCCCGTATCCAGCACCTCTATATCAGGATAGAACATGGTACTGTAGATGCCCTGATGGGACAGATAACCCCGGTAATCGAAGTCATCGAGGACGGGCGGCGTCTCCAGTTCACCAATCACCTTGAATACGTCACCATATTCGTATGAGGGGTAGCGGGGAACGAATACCAGTATGGTGCCCTCGACCTTTTGCCAGACAGCCTCCTGCTTTATCTGCACCGCCGCCAGGGTAATCCGGGTATTTTTATCTCTTACATCCGGGTCTCCCGATACCATGCCTTTGATTTCGACAACGCCACTGTCGTTATAAAATCGGGCGCTGCTTTCATCGACCGTATACAGGCTGGAATAAGAATAAGAGGCCGCTCCGACAATGATAAGTATCCCCAGGCCCGCCAGCAGTAACGCTTTTCGATGGCTTCGGAGAAAAAGGAGCAGGGCGATAGGGATAAGAGCAACCAGGCCGAATACCGGGGGCAGGTCCAGCTTATAACCGATAAAGATACCGGCTACCCAGATACAGCTAATAATTATTAGTATCAATAGACCCTACCCCGAAAATCAGTCAGCGACGGTAATAAGGTGCTTGATATCCTCGAACGTAGCTTCCCCTATGCCTTCCACCTTGAGGAGTTCGTAAATATCACGAAAAAGGCCGTTCTCCCGCCGGTAGTCGATAATCGACTGCGCCCTGACCTCGCCGATTCCCGGCAATGCCGCCAGCAGCCATGCCCCGGCCCTGTTGATATTTACTTTTTGGGGATTTTCACTATCCCCAACCCCGGGAACCTTAAGCTCAATGCGGGTCGGGTCGGCGTTATCAGTAACACCCCCGGCTGCCTTTATAATATCGGCAAGTCCGTCATTATCCCCGAATGGGTAGATACCGGGATTATTGACCTCACCGCTTACGCTTGCTTCACCCGTAAAATCACCGTCCGGGTCCAGAGTTATCTCTATGGGCCCGCCCTGGCCGGAGTTTATTGCGATTATCACGCTGCCGGCAATGATAATCAACACCAGACCAAATGCTGTCAGGCTCCATCTGTTAATAAACCGGCTCATAATATTAGAACGTCCACCGAGTATAGAGATTGCTGCAAGATGTCACAAAAAACTTTTACAGCAAAACATCTTTAGCCATCTGGCAAACCAGCACTTGACAGTATAGCAGAGAGCAGGCTTTAGTCAAATAATAAAAGGTTAGAAACTAGAAGCCTGAATAGTGGATAGTCAGAACACATAACACAGGATAATAATGAAACGTACGCAGGGAGGCGGGGACAGCAAACTAATAATGCTGCCGGATTTTTAACTAAGTACCCCTCAAAGCAGTCTGCAGGGCCTCTTTGGTCTCCGGGGGAGTTATAGCGATTATCTGGTCGCCATCCTTAAGCACCGTATTGGATGCAGGGGCATGAGCGCTGCCCTGAGCCGGGATAATCAGCACCAGCTTACTTTCCTTGGGCAACGAAAGTTCCTTAACCGCCTTACCGACCGTTGTGGATTCCGGAGAAATCTTAACGTCCACAATTACCAGACCTTTTTCATCCAGGGCCAGCAGTTCGGTTGCCGGGTGCGTCGGTACCTCACGTTCTATCGCCTCAAGGATAATATCGGTGGCACTGATGGTTACGTCTACCCCCAGTTTTTTAAACAGCTCGGCGTTCTGCGGATTGCGAAGTCGCGCTATGGTGCGGGGTACGTTATGCTTGTGCTTGGCTACCTGACAGGAAACCAGATTATCTTCGTCATCTCCGGTCACGGCTACCAGCATCTCGGCCCGGCCGGTACCTACCTCGGCCAGTGTAGCTGCTTCACAGCCGTCACCCCGATAGCATACGCTGCCAAGCTCATCGGTGATAGTTTTGCAGGCGCGGGCATCCTTTTCCAGCACCAGCCCTTCATGTCCTTCATTAAGCAGCGCCTTAAGCAGGTAATAACCCAGTCGGCCGCCGCCGATAACAACAATATACATCTCCTACCTTAGCCCTCTTTCTTACCTTTTTGTATTTTCTCGCTGAGCAATTGGGCAAATATCTTCGTTGGACTTATCGTCTCCAGTCCCAGGGCGTTGTACATCTCTTCACGCAACGGGTCATAAATGCGGCACATTACCCGGGGCGCGTTGAAAACATGCTTGGCAATCTGGCAGGCCATGACGTTGCGGTTATCCCCCTGTGTCAACGCCACAAATATATCCACGTCCTCGATTCCAGCCTTCTTCAACGCTTCCTCATCAATACCGTTGCCGTATAGAGCCGTGCCACCGAAAGAAGTCGGCAGCCTGCGAAAACTATACGTATCGTTGTCCAGGACGGTAACATCGTGACCGTCTTCATCGAGCAATGACGCAAGTCTGGCCCCGACACGACCGCATCCCATAATAATTACTTTCATAGATAAATCCCGAACCTGCTTTACTATTATTTCACTGTTGATAGAGTATAACCGGACATGGAGAATTTTTCAACACGTAGGGAACGACATTACCCAGGCTGAACTGCCCGAAACGTCTTTTATACTTCACGCCCATTAAAATCAGGTCTACCCCTCTCTCTACGGCTTCATCCACAATAGCCGGACCCACTTCCCTGGCCTGAAGAACATCGGTCTCTACCTCATAGTCCTCTTCTTCAGCAACGTTTTCAACACGGTCAAGTATGTCTTCGGCGCTCTTAATCTCCGAGTCGATTTCAGCATCCAGTGGCAGGGCCCGCTTTATAGCCACGACGGAAACCGTCCAGACTTTGCCTTTATCTTTTCTGGCCAGCCGGCAGGCAAGCTTCATGGCTTCTTCATCAGCATCGCTGCCCACCACCGGTACAAGGATTCTCTGAAATTCCATCATTTTCCCCACATGAAATTTATTTGATAGTGGCTATTATAGTCCTATTGCTGAAAATCCACAATACCTTTTGGCTGTTTTTCTATTTTATTTCTCCCTTTCGGACCTGCCACTCGTCTGATGGCTTACTTTTGCGGCGCCGGAAGAAATAATAGATAATAAGACCGAAAAACATCCAGCCGAGACCAACCCAGCGGCTATATTCTTCTGTAAATAAAATGATGAGCCAGATTACCGAAGTCGCCAGCAGGCCAATCATGGCGCTTACCGGCAACTCGTGGCCTTTGATTTTTATATTCCAGCCGATTTTAAAAGGCCGCGGCAAATCGGGCTTTCTTACCCTCAGGCCGAGTATGGAAGCATGAGCAAACATAAAAGCCAGTAATGAACCGACGGCGTAGAGGGCTCCCATATTTGCAAAGACATCAGTCGCAAATAATCCCGGGGCCAGTATGGCGATGGCAACCAGACTGAATATAATAATGGAGATATACGGGGTTTTAAAACGTTTATGCACCTTGCTAAGAATCGGGGGTACCAGTCCGTGCGTCCCCAGCGAAAAAGCCAGTCTGGATATGCCGAGAAGCCCGGCATTGGTAGCTATAAGCAATATTGTTCCCGCCAGGACAGCAATAAGAGGTTTCAAGATAGTCCGTATTATTTCTATAGGGAGATAGAACGCGATACCGGCCACCGGGTCTCTGGCCCATTCCGTGGAAAGCTCCTCAACCGGCATGGCTGACAGGGATACCAGAGATATCCCCGCAAAGATAACCAGGACAGCGATAATCATCATAATCAACGCCCGTGGCACGCTCTTTTCCGGCTTTTTGGTTTCCTCCGCCATCTGCGACATCGTTTCAATACCGGTATAGGCAATCGTCGCCAGAGCTACACCCAGAATCAAGTTGTTTGTCGTCGGCCAGTTATCGATAATCCGGTGCCATACTACGACAGGATCAAAAAGCAGTATGAACCCTATAACCACCAGCGAGACCTGGGTAAGGATATCTATAATTGTCGCTCCCACATTGATAAACGATGTCTCCCGGACGCCGACGACATTGATAATCATGAGGAAAAACACGATACCCATGGAAGCCACGGTGCCGATTACCGGCGAGGTCTTGAAAGGCTCCCAGAAGAATCCCAGATAGGGTGGTATTGTGAAAGCAGAAATAGATATCGTGACGATGTAGCTCAACATCA
This sequence comes from uncultured Dehalococcoidaceae bacterium, assembly GCA_964475175.1. Taxonomy (GTDB): domain Bacteria; phylum Chloroflexota; class Dehalococcoidia; order Dehalococcoidales; family RBG-16-60-22; genus CAYYVO01. The sequence continues at coordinate 5,130 of CAYYVO010000065.1, forward strand.
AAGCCCAGCCGGCGATAAATCCGGCCATGTCACCGAAACCATGCCTCGCGAAACTCGCCGAGCCGCCGGCCTCAGGTAATGCAGCTGTACCCTCGGCATAGGTCAGAGCGGTAAAGATGAACAACACACCGGCGATGCCCAGGGCTACCGGCGTCGCTCCCCCGGCCACCAACGCAACTATGCCAAGGGCATAATATATGGAGGAACCCACGTTCCCGTAGCCGGCACTGAATACGGCGGGTATACCCAGTACTCTTCTCAGTCGGAATCGCTTGATTCTCCGCGGACGGAAAATCCTATCGCCAGGTTTAGGGGACCAGCTATTAGACATCTAGCTTTGATTACCTGAAGAATCGATTTCATGAAACTTTTTTATCTGAGTATTAACCAGCTTCACCGTGGTATCTCTAAGTAATTCTAACTCCTCAACAGACAGGTTTTCAAGCTGCTCCAGATTATATACCAAAGTAGCTATCATTTCACGGGAGGGGCGCCGTCTTGGCAGCATATAGTACGCGTAAAGGGTGCCAACGATGATACCAAAAAAAGCGATAGTACTGATAATCGACCAGACCGAGCCGATTACTATTCCCATCGCAGAAATCGGCCCCGGATTGTTGGCCCCCTGAGTATGCATAGCTGCAAACGACCACCATAGCGCGTTACCATAGGAATTTATCTGCGTGTCCATTCCTCTTTCAGCAACATACAGACCCAGTGAAAACAGCAGCCATAGTCCTATAAGTGCCACTATTAAAGGTATCAAAGGGGTATCGTTAATTATTTCGATAAAAAACCTGAACACTCCCGGTATATCCGGGGTAATACGAAGCCTGCGGCGGACTTTACGTTTTTTAATACGGAAAACCCTGTCACGCGACTGCGTTTGTAACGGTTCCAAGCTTTCTTTATCTTCCACTTCTAAAACCCCCCTTTTTCACATAAGAACTGGCCTTTATAATTGTGCTATTGTATGTATTTGGGTGTGTATTGTCAAATCATTTATATAATCATTATAACTATTCTTGACAATTGGGGAAATTTTTAATATAATATGCCAGCTGGCAATCTTTCTGAGGCAATCATGAGTCATGATAATAAAGACAAGAGTCTTTGAAATGGCCGGATATAAATACAAAAACCTGTCCGACCTGGCCGAGGCAATGGACCTTTCCATAAGTCAAGTTTATCGCGTTCGGGAGGGTAA
>CAYYVO010000065.1:6346-8553 GCA_964475175.1 uncultured Dehalococcoidaceae bacterium
AACGAGAAATTCATCATCGGTGCTAAAAAGGCCTTTCCGGAAAGCAGGCTCGATGAACTTTTTTACTTCAATCCCGATCAGTCAACCAATAACGCGTAAAATATTAGCATCCTCAATCGAAATAATGATTTAATCCAACAGACTATCCGCACCGGCGTAATCCAAATAAATCCCTGCTGTTACGTCCTGGTATCTTCCACCTGGATTTTACGCAATTCATCCGGATTTTCCACACGATCGACATAAAGCGTACCGTTAAGATGGTCTATCTCGTGTTGCAGGGCCTGTGCCAGAAATCCCTCGGCCTTTATTCTGGTTACTTTTCCATTTACATCGATGCCTTTTACGGTAACCGCTTCGGCCCGTTGTAATGCTCCAACATAACCGGGCACGCTAAGGCAGCCTTCATTCACCAGATGCTCGCCCCTCTTGCGTATTATTTCCGGATTTATCAGAATAACGTCATCCGCTTCAGGTCGGCGGATGATTATTACCCGCAGGGAAACTCCTATCTGCGGCGCGGCCAGTCCCGCCCGGGTATCGTCGGCATACAGCGTCTCGCGCATATCGGCTATCAATTTCTTGATGGACTTGTCGATACTCGTAACCCGCTTGGCATTTTGTCTCAGCACGGGGTCGGGTAAAGTCCGGATAGGCAAAATCGCCACGTTATCTCCTTCCAATATAAATAAAGGAAATCTAATATAACCAGTTTACTGAATCAGACCTACGGGGTCAATATCTATTGACCAGCCCTGGGGAAAGGCAACCGGCGAAAGAAAACCGGATAGCCCGGTGCCGCGTAAAATAAGCTGCCAGCGGTACCTGCCCCGCAGGCGATGGATGAACGAAGGCGCCGGACCGATAATGCTGATATCTCCGATTCCCCTGGCATCGCTTTCTTCAGCGAGTTGCTTTTTCATCCTCTCCGCTTCCCGCCGGCATGCGGCGTCGTTGGTATGGGTATAGACAAGTCGCGCCAGCCGGGTAAACGGTGGATTATGCAGCTGCTTTCTGAAATCGAGCTCCTGCTCATAGAAAGAAGCATAGTCGTGACGGGCGGCGGCCTGTATGGCGTAGTGCTCCGGAGAGAATGTCTGTATTATAACCCGACCGCCGGAAGGCCCCCTCCCCGCCCGTCCCGCCACCTGGCTCAGCAGCTGGAACGTCCTCTCACCGGCACGGAAATCCGGCAGGTTGAGCGATGTATCAGCGCTGACCACTCCCACCAGCGTTACCGACGGAATATCAAGTCCCTTGGCTACCATTTGCGTGCCGATAAGTATTTCCGCCTCGCGACCCCTGAATTTTTGCAGGATTTCTTCATGAGATGTTTTACCGCTAATAACGTCACTGTCCCAGCGCAGGTGCCTGGCCCGTGGAAAGGTATATTTTACTTCCTGCTCCAGCTTCTGGGTGCCGGTGCCTAGGAACCTGATTTGCCGACTGGAACAGCGCGGGCAGGCCTGGGGAATGGGAGCTTTGTAATTGCACTGGTGGCAGGTGAGGACATCCTCGTAGATATGGTGCGACAGCGGCACCTCGCAACGGCGGCAGCGCAGCACGAAGCCGCAGCGCCGGCATTGCACGGAAGTGGCGCCGCCGCGCCGGTTGAGAAACAGGATTATCTGCTCTTGAGAGTTGACGGCTTCATTGACGGCCTCTGATAGCGCCCGACTGAATATGCCGCGGTTCCCCGCCTTGAGTTCCTCCCTCATATCCACCACCTCTACCAGCGGCAGGGGCGCCCCCACGCCGGGGACAACCCTCTCCGGCAAAGTAAGAAGTCGATATTCCCCGTTTTGCGCTTTATAGTAGGTCTCGATGTCCGGGGTAGCGCTGCCCATTACCACCACCGCCCCGGTCAGTCCGGCCAGCTTTAGAGCTGCGTCGCGGGCGTGGTAATGAGGCGAGGTATCCTGCTTGTAGGTCCATTCGTGTTCTTCATCGATTACTATCAGTCCCAGGTCCGGCTGCGGGGCGAAAACGACGCTGCGGGAGCCGATGACGACATCGAACTCTCCCTTTTTAATACGGTGCCACTCGTCGTACTGTTCACCCAGCGATAGCCGACTGTGGAGCACGGCTACCCGGTGGGGAAAACGGGAGGCAAAACGCTCGATTGTCTGGGGCGTCAGGGAAATCTCCGGTACAAGGACGATTCCCTTCTTCCCCTGCTTCACCACCTCGGCCAGGGCCTGCAGATA
>CAYYVO010000066.1:0-869 GCA_964475175.1 uncultured Dehalococcoidaceae bacterium
TCAGGAAGTCAAACCGGAGCCACAGCAGTTAAACATGTTCGAGGTTTAAAATAATGTCAAGAGCAAAGTTAAAAATAATACCTCTCGGCGGGCTTGGGGAAATCGGCAAGAACATGATGGTGCTCGAATACGAGAACGACATCCTCATTATCGACGCCGGCCTGATGTTTCCGGAAGAAGAGATGCTGGGTATAGACCTGGTTATCCCTGACCTCAGCTACGTGGTGGAAAGAAAGGAAAAGGTCAGGGGTATTGTTATCACTCACGGCCATGAAGACCATATAGGCGCCCTTCCGTTTCTGCTGCCCTAGCTTGATAATGTTCCCGTCTATTCCACCAAGCTTACCAACGGGCTTATCCGCGTCAAGCTCAAAGAAAGAAAGACCCGCGAGGGAGTTAATTTAAAGGTATTGAATCCGGGCAAGGAAATCACCCTCGGCAAGTTCAAAATCGAGTTATTCCCCGTCTGCCACAGCATACCCGATGCCGCCGGGATTATCATCTATACGCCCGAGGGAATTATCATTCACAGCGGCGATTTTAAAATCGACCATACACCGGTCAGCGGTAAGGGTACCGACCTTTCACGCCTGGCCCAGCTGGGCGCACAGGGGGTATTACTCCTCCTCTCCGATTCCACTTATGCCGAGCTTCCCGGCTACACCCCTTCCGAAAGGACAGTCGGCGAGTCGCTGGAGCACGTTATCGCCAATGCCCCGGGGAGAGTAATCGTCACTACGTTTTCATCTCTAATATCACGCATTCAGCAGGTCATCGACGCCGCAGCTAAATACGAGCGGCGCGTTTTTGTAGTGGGACGCAGCATGAACGATACGGTACGTATGTCGATGGAACTGGGTTACCTCGAA
>CAYYVO010000066.1:879-8504 GCA_964475175.1 uncultured Dehalococcoidaceae bacterium
ACGGTATACTGGGCAGGATAGACGAAGTGAAAGGTCTACCCCCTGAAAAAATCGTGCTGGTTACCACCGGCAGTCAGGGCGAACCGACTTCGGCGCTGGTGCGGATGGCTAACCGGGACCACCGTCACGTAAATATCCAGCGCGGCGATACTATTGTCTTATCGGCGACACCCGTGCCTGGCAACGAGTCGCTGGTCAACCGCACTGTCGACAGTCTATTCAAGCAGGGCGCTCAGGTAATGTACGGTAAGCTTGGTCAGGTGCACGTACACGGTCACGGCAGCCAGGAGGAGTTGAAGCTTTTATTGAGCCTGGTTAAACCCAAATATTTCGTTCCCGTTCACGGGGAATACCGACACCTTAGCCTTCACGCCCGTCTGGCGGAATCGGTGAGTATTCCCCCTGAAAACATCTTTATCATGGAAGATGGGGATATCCTCGAGCTGACCGCTGAGACTGCCAAGAAAAACGGCAAGGTAGGCTCCGGGCACGTTTACGTAGATGGCCTCAGTGTCGGCGATATCGGCGGTGTTGTCCTGCGTACCCGCCGCATGCTATCACGGGACGGCATCGTCGTGGTGATAATCGCTGTTAACCGGCAGACCGGAAAGCTGGTGGGACGACCGGATATCGTAACCCGCGGCTTTATCGATACCAGGGAGTTTAAAGACATGATGAACGAAAGCCGCGAACTTTTAGCGCGCACTATCGACCACGGCGGCGGCCGGATTGCCGAATGGAGCTTTATCAACAGCAAGGTCAAAGATACCCTGGAGAAATTCTACTATAAGCGTACCAAGCGGCGTCCCATGATCCTGCCGTTTATGGTGAAAGTATAACTTCGAGCTTACCGGCTCACCAGGAGATTCATGCCAAGAAAAAAATCGGTATTAAATAACACGCCGAAACCTAGAAAAAAGCCCGTCAAGAAGTCATCATCGGGTAGCTCATCCCGATTTCTTTTTTCCAGGACCGGGTGGCAGATCGTCCTCTTTATTGTTGTAGTGGTGCTACTTGCTATATTTCGTGACAGCCTTGGTGATTTCTTTGCAGACCTTCGGAATTTATTTGGATGGGGCCTTCTACTCGTCGGAATTGCAATTATAACCATTATAACCATGATATGGCAGCGTAAAATCAACCTGTTTTTTATTCACTGGAACCGGTGGTTGGGCGGTATCGCCCTTGTTCTGGCAGCCTGGGGAATACTGGCAATGTTCCCGGGTGGTACCAATTTACCCAGTAGTTTGGGAGGCAGCATCGGGCGGGAAATAATAGATTATACAAACAATTCATTTTACTGGTTTCTCCGCGTTTTCGGCCTGGTGATCATCGGTATCTTATTTATAGCACCGCGCGCCACTTTCCGGGCGATAGGTAGGTTCTTTGAATGGATTGCGGAGCAGTTCAGGAGACCACCTGCTCCCGGAAAACCTCCCCGCAGGAAGGTAACGCCGCCGGTAGAACGCATCATCCGGCACAAGACTCCTGTCTCGGAAAAACCACCCCTGCCGTCTATTATGTCAGAGCCGGTGGTGCCGCCCGAGGTAGTATCCTCCAGAAAGAAGCTGGAAGACCTGGCAGAAAAGGCCGCAGCCCTGCGAACCGCTGCCGAAAGCTCTATTGAGGTAAAATCTGTTGAAGCTAAACAAACGCCAAAAAAACCCGAGTTAAAGCAGGTTGCCGAGGACGTCTGGAAGAAGTACGGGCAAGGCTCCGATTTAAGGGTTGTCGACGGATGGCGTTTGCCTCCCATCGATATCCTTGATACCTCCCCGGAAGTCCAGTTCAGCCAGGCTGATAACGTGCAAAGAGCCAAGCTCATCGAGGAAACCCTGGCCAGCTACGGCGTCGAGGCCACCGTGGTTCAGATTAATCCGGGCCCCACGGTTACGCAGTTCGGTGTGGAACCGGGCTGGGACAGGAAGTATAAGGAGTTTAAAGAGAAAGACCAGGACGGCAACATTCATGTAAGGATGGAAGAGGTATCCAAGACCCGGGTCAAGGTGGAGAGAATCAACTCTCTGTCCAACGACCTGGCCCTGGCGTTGGCGGCGCCTACAATCAGAATCGAAGCCCCTGTGCCGGGTAAGAACTTTATCGGCGTAGAAGTACCCAACATGACCTCTGATATGGTTAGCCTGCGCGGCGTGGTCGAGACCAGCGTCTTTCAGAAGCTGGAAACCAAGACCAAAATGACACTGGCGCTGGGCAAAGGCGCCGGCGGTGAAGCCATAGCCGCCGACCTAACCAAGATGCCCCACCTGCTCATCGCCGGGGCTACCGGAAGCGGTAAGACAGTCTGCCTTAACACCGTTATCTGCTGCCTTCTTATGTATAATACCCCGAACGACCTCCGTTTCATCCTCGTTGACCCCAAGAGGGTCGAGCTTACACAATACAACAGCATACCCCACCTGGCCACACCCGTTATCGTCGATACCACCAAGGCAATCGGTGCCCTGCGCTGGCTTCTGCAGGAGATGGAACAGCGTTATCAGAAACTGGCCGCCTCCGGGTCGCGGCATATCGAAGGTTACAATAAGAACAGACAGGGCGGCGAGAGGCTGCCGTATCTCGTCCTGGTTATAGATGAGCTGGCCGATCTTATGATGGCCGGCTTCGACGAGGTCGAGGCCAGCCTGTGCCGTCTGGCCCAGCTTGCCCGCGCCACCGGCATCCACCTTGTCGTGGCGACACAACGCCCTTCCGTCGACGTGGTGACGGGACTTATCAAGGCCAACTTCCCGACTCGTGTCAGCTTCGCCGTTACATCCCAGGTAGACTCCCGCACCATTCTCGATAGCGCCGGCGCCGAGAAGCTGCTGGGGCGGGGCGATATGCTTTATCTACCCACAGAGGCAGCCAAGCCCAAGCGTCTTCAGGGCTGTTTCCTTTCCGACCCCGAGATAGACCGCCTGGTTTATTTCTGGGGCAACCAGCAGCAGGAGGAGCCCGACCGATTGAAGATGGAGACACTCGTTGCCACCGCACGTCCCGGTACTATCGGCGGACACCCCAGAGACCCCCTCCTGGAGCAGGCCAGGGAACTCGCCCGTCAGCATGAGACCATTTCAACTTCGTTCCTGCAGCGCCGACTGCATATCGGCTATCCCCGCGCCGCGCGTCTCATGGAGCAGTTGGAGGCCGTCCTTCAGAAAGAAAGAGAAGAAACGGCGGAACGGGAAATCGAGTCGGAGGATTCTGAAGAATCAACTGACGATTTAGTTTAGCACCCGGTCTTACTGACTCAGACCACTAAATCCATTAACCAACCAATCCGAAGCCCCAGAAAACCAGAGCGACGATGACCGCCGCTAGCACTGCCCCCGCTGCCACCTGAACCGGCGAATGCTGCTTCATTTCTATTCTCGCCCAGGCTACCGGCGGCAGCAGCACGAACGTCCACACCGCCTGGACTCCGTATACCATAATCAGCACCGTCACCGATGCCGCCATAAAGGCCGTATGGAGACTTATCTTCCAGAAGAAATTGATACTCATGAATACAATAATGGCTGCCAGGCCGGCGGTGAAGGATGCTAACAGCAGTTCCGGTGCATCGAAATACCACAGCACAAAACATCCGGCGATAGCCAGTACGCTTGCCAGCAGGTAAATCCAGTGACGCTGGTGGCGCGGGTTCACAAAGATGCCGTCCAGCTTACCTAGTTTAGCCAGAGATAACACGACCACAAAGACCGGCAGCACGCTGAGGGCTATGGCTATCGACGCCCATTTCAAAGCTTCGGCAGTATCCGCCGTGGTCTTGAAAGATAGTAAAAAAATGACAACGAAACTTACCAGGAAAGGATTCAATACGTCTGAGGTGAGCTTGGCCGTTCTTTCTCTCATCGTCAATCAAATGCTATACTTATACTAACTTATTGATTGCCATCATAGCAAAAAGGGGTATAGAAATGACGATATTAGCGGATGATAAAGATATCAGGATAGAGCAGTTACAGCTTGGCCCCTGGGGCACCAACGGCTATATCGTTGTCTGCAAGGAGACCGGCGATAGCCTGGTGGTGGATGCCCCAGCCGACCCGGATAAAATCATTCACAGCCTGCAGGGCACGAATCCCTGCTACATACTGCTCACCCATGACCACTTCGACCATATCGGGGCTCTGGACGAACTGAGGTCGCAGCTGAAAGTCCCGCTGGCCGCTCATACCGCCGATTCCCGCCAGCTTAAAACATCTCCAGAAATATCGTTAAAAGATGGCGATTCCATGACGCTGGGAAGCCTGAGGCTGGAAGTACTCCACACCCCCGGCCATACGCCGGGCGGCCTGTGTTTCAGGGTCGGCAGGCACCTCATCGCCGGGGATTCAATTTTCCCGGGAGGTCCCGGCAAAACGGCGACGCCGGGCGCTTTCAAGCAGATTGTGGAATCTATTACCGGGAAGATTTTTACCCTGCCCGATGACACCGGAATTTACCCCGGCCATGGTGATACAACGACAGTAGAAAAGGCTAAAGAAGAATACGCCGTGTTTGCCGCCAAGTCCCACAGACCCGACCTGTGCGGGGATGTCCTCTGGCTTTCTTCCTGACCGACTAATACCGCATCTCAATGCGGTGGAAGGCCTCGGCCAGCTCGAAGTCTTCACCCTCCGCCTGCATCTTACCCCACTCTTTCAGGCGCTGCCTCATCTCGGGAGGAATATCCCCTACCTGGCTCTTATGACATCCTAAAGCTGCCAGCTTGGTATCGAATGTATCGGTAACATCGGAGCGGAAATTCGGCTCATCGGAAGCCCAGAACCACATCTCTCTCACCTTGTGAGGCTCCAGCCCCTCATCGAGCAGCTCCGGATAGGAAAGGTGGTCCCTGGAGTAAGGAAACACAGCATCGAGCGTTACGGTACCGGCCATGCGGTGGTCGCGGTGCCACATATATTTCCGGTACGGGTCGGCGGTCACTACCGCGAACGGCTTATAACGCCTTATGACACGCACCAGCGCCTTCCTGAAATCATGCGTATCTTCAAGGCCCTGGTCAGGATATCGCAGAAAAACGACATCGCTTACACCCAAAAGCTTGGCTGCGGCCAGCTGCTCCTGCTCGCGGATTTTCACCAGCGCCTCCGGCTTCATGTTGATATCGCTGGTACCTTTATCACCGTTGGTGCACACCACATAAACTACTTTTTTGCCCTCCTGTGTCAGGCGCGCTACCGTACCGGCAACACCGAATTCGGCATCGTCCGGATGTGGTGTAACCACCATTAAATAGGTCTCATCATTCGTCATTAACAAAACTCCCTGAATCAACGTGGACACTTAAATTGTATAACATTCTTTAAGCTGGTACAATTTTACAGGGACTATGACCGATACTTTATACACCATCAGAAATTATACTCCTGCCGACTTTAACAGTTTCGTCCTGCTGTACCTGCAAGCCGAAGAAACGGAGCCCATCGGCAGGCCGGCCGCACCGCAGGCTATCAATGAAAAACTATATCAACCCGGCTTTGCCCCGGAAAAAGATTTATTCATCATAGAATCGGCCGGGAACGTCATCGGTTTTACTGATATCCTGCCGGAACTCGGCATTGAGCGAGTTCTTGCCGACTGCTGGCTGCTGCCGGACCACCGGGGGAAGGGCCTCGGTAAAAAGCTCTTGAAAACCGTTAAACGTCGTGCCGTTAAACTGGGCGCCCGGTATATCCACGTCAGCATCAGGAACGATAACGTCGACGGCAAAAACATCCTCTATAAACTGGGATTCAAGCATGTCCGCCGGTTTCTGGAACTGGTCCTCGACATTTCCAGTCTCAAACGACAGGAACTAGAAAGTGCCTCAAAAGGGTGCCGGCACCTGCAGGAAGGCGAGGAAGATTTACTTGCGCAAATTCAAAATCGCAGCTTTGCCGAACACTGGGGTTATGACCCCAATACGGTGGCGTCAATCGCTCATGATGTCAGTCGCAGCCACCGATCTCCGAAAGATATTGTCCTCGTCTGCGAAAAAGATAAAGTCACCGGATACTGCTGGACAGAGATGACCGGAACGGGAACAGGACGAATCTACATGATAGGCTCCGATCCCGATTACCGCGGTCGGGGAATAGGCAGGAAAACGCTTCTGGCCGGACTTGACCGTATGAAAGATATGGGCATCAACACAGTCTATCTGGCTGTAGACAGTGAAAATAAGGCGGCCTGTTCGTTATATGAATCGGTGGGATTCAAGCAAAAACAGAGCTATCTCTGGTACGAGATGCCGGTAGATTAAGCGATAGCCGTGATACGACTCTCGAGTGCCGAACCCAGCTCTTTGGTAATCGCCCCGGCAATATTCGACCAGCTGAATCTGCCGACTGATTCCCTGATTGACAGGGAAGACTCTTCGGTTGTGGGGGCTCTTAAGAGCAGCAGGTCTATTTTTTCGGCCAGCTCTACGGGGGTGTTCCTCGCCACCACGTAGCCTGTTTCTCCCTGCCTGATGACGCTTTTCATCTCACCGACATCCGATGTCACCACCGGTGTGCCGCAGGCCAGCGATTCCAGGGCTACCAGGCCGAAGCTCTCGTAGTATGAAGGCACCACACAAGCGTCGGCGGCGCTGTAGAAACGAGGTAGCTGTTCCTGCCTGACCAGTCCCTGAAAAGTAACCGAGTCCTGAATTCCGAGCTCGGAGGCCATCCTTTGAAGCTTGTTCACTTCACCCCGGCTGTTTTCATCCCCGCCGATGATAACCAGTCTCAGACCTTTGTTATTCCGTAAAAGAGGCATCGCCTTTAGTAACCGGTCAATTCCTTTCAGCGGGTCTATCCTGCCGACGAACAGGAGAACTTTCTCGTCGGTAAAGCCGAGTTCCCGTCTGGCTTTTATCCTGTCTACCGGTTGAAACAGCTCCATATTAACGCCGCAAGGGACTACGCCGATTTTCGACCGTTCGGCATCGTAGTACTTTACCAGCTCTTCTTTTTCCCGTTCCGTCGCGGCGATAATGCGCTGGCAGTTAGTCATTGAAGCTCTTTCCGTAACTACGCGGAGCTCGGGGGCATCCTCCCCGATGCCGGTGGCATTCTTCACAGCTCCCAGCGTATGAAACATAATGACATGAGGAACCTGCCACCACTGCTGCAGGTACCTGCCCACCCAGCCGGACAGCCAGTAATGACTGAAAACCAGGTCGTATTTTAGTTCATTATTCTTACGGTAATTCTCCAGGTTACAGGTAAACTCCGGCAGATAACAGTAAACCGCCAGCTTATGTATCCTCCTCACTTCCCCGGCGCGCAGGTGTATGAGCCGCGCCTGCCGGCCCAGTTCCACTATCTGGGGGTCGGATACATCGTGCATGCGGGTATAGACATCCACGGAATGCCCCTGCTCCCCGAGTTCCCGCGCCAGCTCACGAATATAGACACTCATACCTCCGGTATCCCTGGCACCCAGGTCGCCCACCGGACAGCTGTGCGCGCTTATCATGGCAATACTTCGTTTATTCTCGGTCATCAATCTAACTATCTCCCGCTATTTCAGATTAATCCTGCAGCGGTACAGAGGCACCTCTTTTCCGCCCAAATGATACTTGTACGTTTCCTCGCCTTTCAGAAAATCGAACTTTTTACGGCCTTTTTCAATACTGTCCTGGATAGCCA
>CAYYVO010000067.1:0-8475 GCA_964475175.1 uncultured Dehalococcoidaceae bacterium
AGAACAACCAGGCGAATAGAGCCATGGTGAAAGGTTTTACTGCCCAGTTGGCGAAAAGAGTGAGCCCGATTGGTTTGGGCGACCGGATTGCTTTTCTAATGTCCTCCCAGCTTATCTGTACCATAATGGGATAAATCATGGCGAAAAGTAGTATGGCGATCGGGATAGAAATGCCCAACACCTCAAGTCGAGCCAGCATTTCGGGAAGTTGTGGGAACAGCCGACCCAGGCCAATTCCCGCCCCGATACATAGGGCTACCCACAGGGTCAGGAACTTTCCCCAGATACCGAGTTTTCGTTCTTTTTCGGCCATCTTATATACGAGTTGACTTCTTTTGGACTAAGAGTCTTTTCGTTTAATACTTTGAGGCTCCTATTTCCTCCATTTTTCCGGTTACCATGAAAACTACTCGCTCGCAGATATTGGTCACTCTATCAGCGCTACGCTCCAAGTTATGCGCTACCCAGATGAGGCGGGTAGCTCGGGTAATAGTTTTCGGATCTTCGGCCATGAACGTGAGTAGCTCACGAAAAACCTGATTGTATAGATTATCTACCTCGTCATCTTCAACAACGATTTTTCTAGCCGTATCTGCATCATGTTTAACAAAGGTATCCAGGCTGCGATGCAGCATATCTATCGTTTTTTCGGTCATACGCGGTATATCGATAAGCGGCTTCAAGGGCGGCTCGTCGCCTATCATTACAACAATCTTGGCTATACCTTCAGCGTGGTCACCGATGCGCTCCATCTCACTGATAATGTTAAGCACAGCTATGATGACGCGCAGGTCACTCGCCATAGGTTGCTGAGTAGCTAAAAGTCCAACACATCTCTCCTCGATTTCAAATCGCTTGTGGTTTACCTTGACGTCATCACTAATGACCTGGTGCGCCAGGTCAAGGTCTCTCTCCTTAAGGGCCTTAATGGAAGACGCAAGGGCTTTTCCCACCATGCTTCCCATGACCAGGACCTCATCCTGTATCTCCTTCAATTTCTTATGGAAGGTTGTTCTTATTTCCATTATTATTACCTCACTTTCGTTTTATCCGAACCGCCCGGTGATGTAGTCCTCGGTTCGTTTATCTTTGGGGTTGGTAAATATGTGAGATGTAGTCCCATACTCCACCAGGACGCCGGCACGATCTTCTGCCATCATGAAAAAGGCCGCCATATCCGATACCCGGGCTGCCTGCTGCATATTATGGGTGACAATGACGATAGTGTAGTTCTTAGCCAGGTTTCTCATCAACTCCTCTATTCTAAGAGTGGCTACCGGGTCAAGGGCGCTACAGGGCTCATCCATGAGGATAACCTCAGGTTCAACTGCCAGCACCCTGGCGATGCAAAGGCGCTGCTGCTGCCCACCAGATAGGGCCAGGGCGGATTGCCCGAGCTTGTCGCTCACCTCATCCCACAAAGCTGCCTGGCGCAGGCTCTTTTCAACTATCTCTTGAAGTTCAATACGGTTATGAGTACCGTGCTGCCTTGGTCCGAATGCTATATTGTCAAATACCGACATTGGGAAAGGATTGGGCTTTTGAAATACCATACCCACCCGTTTCCTGAGGTCCACTACATCGACATTCTTATCGTATATAGGCATGCCATCGAGCTGTACGCTACCTTCTACCCTGGCTCCAGTGATGATATCGTTCATACGGTTAAGAATGCGGATGAACGATGACTTTCCGCAGCCGGAGGGGCCGATGATTGCGGTAATTGCACACGTCGGGATTTCCAGCGAAATGTCTCGAAGGGCTTGGAATTCCCCGTAAAAAAGGTTCACGTTACTGACACTAAGCTTTCCACCCTTACAAGCGCCGTTGTATATTGTCATTTTATGTTGCCCCTTTCATTTTTCTCTGAAAACGGTTAGAAAGCAAGTTGGTGATACCATTGATAATCAGTATCGTTATTATTAATACTGCAGCAGTAGCAAACGCACCTTTAATGTTATTCGTCTCAGTTGCCAGGTAGTAAACGTGCAGGGAAAGACTTCTCCCACAGGAAAGAATGGAAGTTGGCATGCCCTTGCATCCCCCCATCGTGACAAAGAGGCAGGCAGTCTCCTCGATAGCCCTTCCGACGCAGAGAATTATGGCGGTAACTATACCGGGCAGGGCCGTTGGCAGCAACACCCTCCATATCACCTGCCAGCGTGTAGCGCCCAGTGCCAGAGCGGCTTCCCGGTGCGCATAGGGCACCGCTTTTATTGCCTCTTCAGAAGTGCGAATCATCGTTGGCAATAATAGACAGACAAGGGTTAACGCTCCCGATAAGATGGAGAAACTGAAGTGCAGGGCCACGACAAAGAGGGCAAAGCCAAAAAGCCCGAAGATAATTGAAGGCACGCCGGCCAGGACTTCGATTCCGTAACGGATAAGCTGGGTAAGCCTGTTGTCCGGCGCGTATTCCGCCAGATATATAGCAGCGCCCAGACCGATTGGAACCAGAATAGCAACCGTCAAACCAAGAAGGTAGAGAGTGGCGACGATGACCGTCGAAATTCCGCCTTCTCCCGACATTCCACCCTCCGGCGGTGTTAGCAAAAAGTCAAGGGTAATATTTGGTGTTCCTTGTACCAAGACGTAGCCAATAATAGCGACGAGGATAAGCACGGTGATGGCACCACCTCCCCAGATAAAGGCCCAGGCTATTTTCTGGTTAACTCTAGGTGATATTCTGAGCACGGACTCCTCTCTTCAGTGCTATAGCGGCTATACTGTTTATTATAAGAATGAAAATAAGAAGTACAATACCAGTAGCAAAAAGGGCACTCTCGTGTGTACCACTGGCGTAACCAATTTCCACGGCGATATTACCGGTAAGGGTACGCGTCGGGTCGAGTGGCGTTTCGGCAAATTTAATAGAATTGCCGAGGACCATAATCATGGCCATGGTCTCCCCTATGGCACGACCCATTCCCAGCACAATACTGGCGCCAATACCTGAACGAGCTGCCGGCAGCATTACCCGCCAGATTGTCTGCCAGCGCGTTGCTCCCAGTGCCAGTGCTCCTTCTTTATAAGTAGCCGGCACCGCCCTGATACTGTCTTCGCTGATGCTGATAATAGTGGGTAATACCATCGCCGTCAGAACCATTGAGGCTGCCAGTACGCTGAAGCCAGTGCCGCCGAAGTAGTTGCGTATCGCGGGAACCAGCAGTACCATACCCACCAGTCCATAGACCACCGACGGAATCCCCACTAGTAACTCCACCGCCGGACGAATGATCTGCCGAACCCTGGGAGGAGCAACCTCAGCCAGAAGAATGGCACAGGCAATACCCAGCGGTACCGCCAGAATCAATGCGCCAGCGGTAACCTGCAACGACCCCGCTACCATAACAAGAATTCCATATTGTTCCTGCCCGGGGCGCCATACTGAACCGAACAGGAAATCCAGGACACCAATCTCCTGAAAAGCGGGCAATCCATCTCTGAATATAAACACGGCAATTGCCAGCAGCACTATGAATGATACTGAGGCACTGATAAATACAGCGTACTTAGCCAGACGATTGGTGAAGTAGCGCGACAAACTTACCCTCCCTTCCCGTTGGTTGAAGGATTGGCTCTTCTAAGCCATCCCTTAAATTACTTAAAATCATACCATGTTGTCGCGAGAGAAGGGATCGGCACTTCAGTGCGCCAATCCCTTACCCGCCTTATTAGAAGAAATAGTCCTACGAAGTTGGACCAACCGGGATATAACTCTCGGCTACAACTGCCTGTCCAGCCGTACCTAAGATCCAGGTGATGAACTCGTCTATCTTTCCTGTTGGCTCGCCGTTGGTAAGCAAATTAAGCGGGCGTACTACCGGGTAATCACCGCTGAGGGCGTTCTCGACAGTAGCTTCCACACATCCTTCCCCATCATCCATAGCGAATACATCAACGGTCTCATCAATGTAGCCAAACGATATGAAGCCGATAGAGTATGGGGTCTGCGCAACGGCTGTTCTCAGCGTCCCGTTCGATGGGAACAGCAGAGCATCTTCTGTGATGACTGCACCGTAGTCCTCCAAAACCAGCTCTTCGAAGGCAGCCCTGGTACCGGAACCCTCTTCCCTGGCAATCACGGTAATGGTAGCGCTAAGACCACCGACCTCAGCCCAGTTGGTTATGTTGCCGCCGAATATTAGAGCTACCTCCTCTACGGTGAGGCAGGTAATGTCGACGGAAGTGTCCGAATCAGTGACTATAGCTATTCCATCACTGGCAATGTGGTGCACCACCAGATCGGGGTAGGTATCGAATTCTTCAGTCTTAACTGCACGGGAAGCCATTCCGATATCTACCGTGCCTTCACCCGCCGACGTGACTCCTACGCTTGAGCCACCTCCTGCCACTGTTATGTCAACAGTGTCATCAATAGCCTCGTATGCATCTTCAAATTCTTCAGCTAATGGTTGGACGGTAGTAGAACCGGCCATAGTAATGGTAGTAACTTCACCTTCCCCTTCACAGCCAACCAGAGCAAGACCCAAAACAAGTAACCCTGCTATTATTAAGGTTGACAATTTAGCTAACTTTTTGTTTTTCAATGACTTTCCTCCTTTCGTCTTATAGACAAGTTCTTAAACGTGTGCTGTCTATTATTGTATACAGTAGTGACTAAAAGGTTTTTCGCATCTACATCACCTCCTTTAGTTTCATCTCTCCTATCATAATTTATGGAGATTAAGACGAATTTAAGGTGATGTTAAAACCATGTAAAATTTACCTGTCACAGAGGTCCTTCAACCAGCTCTTCTACTCTAGCTTTGATTTTGTCTCTTATCTGCCTGACTTCTTCTATCGGTTTTCCCTCGGGGTCATCAAGTCCCCAGTCCTCTGCAGGAACGAAGCTGGCGGGACAGGCTTCCGATACATTGCAGCCCATGGTTATAACCCGGTCGGCACCTTCCAGCATCTCTGCCGTGAGCATTTTTGGTTTCTTACCTTGAATTTCTATATCGACTTCACGCATGGCTGCCACTACTATGGAATTGACCTGGGTTGCTGGATTGGTTCCCGCGGAAATAGCCACCGCCTTACCTCGTGCTTTCTGATTGAAGAAGGCTTCCGCCATCTGGCTCCGCCCCGAGTTGCCGACGCAAACAAACAGAACTTTCTTCATAGCCAAATCAAGAAACCGTAAACTGCACGCTTGTTGATATAGTATTATTTTAGCGGGTGAACTTTAAAGGCAGTTTAAGGCTTTGTTAAAACTGTGTTAAATTTCGTGTCTTTACTTCGAATCTGCCTGGAACGGCAGGCTGAAGCTGAAAGCCGCGCCTTTACCTTCTGCACTCTGAACCCAGATACTCCCTCCATGGGCCTCTATAACATGCTTAGCGATAGCCAGTCCCATACCCGTGCCTTCTCCCTTCCGGGCTTTATCTCCTTTATAGAAGCGTTCAAAGACACGGGATAGTTCTTCCTTGGGTATGCCTATCCCGGTATCGGCTATATCGATAACGACTGACCCCTCGATTACTCGGGTGGTAATTACTATCTTTCCCCCGGCAGGGGTGAACTTGATGGCGTTGTGAACAAGGTTCGCTGCTACTTGCTGGACCCTATTTTTGTCGGCAGGAACAGAGGGTAAATCAGCGGCGAACTCTCTGGAAATGGAGATCTTTTGTCTATCGGCCTGTGGACTGAGCCGGGCGATAACTTCATCCATTAGCTTATTGAGGTCTATCGGCTCTTTTTTAAGCTCGGCTTTACCTGTTTCAATGCGGGAAAGCTCAGTCAACTCAGCCACCAGCTGGGTTAAACGGTCCACCTCATTGTCAATCCTGGACAGGAAATCTCCTGCTGCTTCTTTGTCATCAACAGAACCATCACGTAGAGTTTCCACCATGGCCTTGATTCCGGCCAGCGGCGTTCTGAACTCATGGGATATGTTGCCGATAAGTTCACGTCTTGTGGTTTGCAGGTTTCTCAGCTCGGTGAGGTCCTGAATTATAAGTAGGACACTGGTCAGTGCATTGTGAATAACTGGAACAGCAATAGCCCTGATATATTTCTTCGATATACCGGATTCATACTGGACAGTCTGCGTTCCGACTGCTTTAAGGCATAGCTTCAACAGCTCATCGATCTCGTGGTCACGCACTACCTCGATAATCCGCTTATTTTCGGCGTCCTTAATATTAAATAGATCTTCAGCGGTTCTATTAGCTAGCGAGATGTTCCCTTCACTGTCTATCATAATAACAGCGTCGGTCATGTTGTCTATTATGGTTGCCAGCCTGGTCCTGTCTCCTGAAATCGTCTCAACCAGTTCTTTCATCTTTACCGACATTTCGTTGAAAGCATGGGTCAGTTCGCCCACCTCGTCCTTAGCTTCTATTTGTATCTTCTGTCCCAGTTGCCCTGAGGCAATTCTCTTAGAAGCAGCAGTCAGCCTCCGTATTGGCCGGGTAGTTACACCGGCAATAACCCAGGCAGCTAGAATAACTAAAGCTGTAGCAACTACCATAGCGATAATGATACTTATCGTTACTTGATGTACCAGGCTTTCTATGGTTGTCAGTGGCAACGAAACACGGGCTACCCCAAGAATTTCATCCTCGTATGAGATGGGAACGGCCACATACATCATCCTTTGGCGCAGAGTGGTGCTATAGCGGGTGCTCCCTCCAATACCTGTCTCCAGGTCCAGGGCGTCCACGATTTCGGGTCGGTTAGCATGATTTTCCATAGTAACAGGGTCTTCTTCGGAATCACCTAGCACAGTTCCGTCTAGGGCGATGATCGTAATCCTGGTTTCGATTTCCATCCCCAGTTTCTTAGCCAGGGTATCGAGGTCGTTTGGCTCATCCGGGCTTAGAAAACCGGGTAGGCTGGCTTCCGCAGTCATCCTAGCCTCGTTCTCCAGTTGAGAGCGCAGGTTATCAAGCTGAGAGTTACGTGTAGAGTTGACCAAGTAAACTCCGAGAATAATCATAATTGTTAATACCACCAGTATGAAAGAAATGGTTATTCGCCACTGAATGCTGCGGAACATTTTTAACCTTCTAGCTTATAGCCGGTGCCCCTAACGGTCACTAGATGCTCAGGCCTTGCCGGATCTCTTTCTATTTTTTGCCGGAGCCAGCGGATATGGACGTCGACAGTTCGCGTATCACCAGCAAAATCATATCCCCATACTTTTTCCAATAACTGCTCTCGACTGAAGACAAGTCCTTTATTCGTGGCAAGGAAGACCAGTAAGTCATACTCCTTAGGAGTAAGGTCTAGTCTCGAACCTTTGTGAAAAGCCTGGTGGCGACCAAGATCTACCTCCAGATCACCTATTTTCAAGATTCTTTTCTCACTGGCCAGTTGCTGTTTTGACATATCAACTCGACGAAGCATAGCCCCTAAGCGAGCCAGTAGCTCTCTCATACTGAACGGCTTGGTCATATAATCATCGGCCCCGATTTCAAGCCCAACTACTTTATCTACTTCCTCTGTCTTAGCAGTAAGCATTAGAATGGGGACGGTCATCTCTTTTCTCAGGATGCGACAGACTTCAAAGCCACTCAGCTTGGGGAGCATAATATCGAGGATGATAAGGTCAGGCTTTTCCCGGCGAGCGATATACAGCGCCTCAGCACCATCAACTGCAGCGACTGTACTGTAGCCGTCCTTGCGAAGATTATATTTTAGGGTATCTAGCAAATTGCGGTCATCTTCAACAATCAGGATTTTTGCCATATCTATATCCAATAATAGCATACAGCTAAAGGTGTCAATTCATCAAATATTGAGACGAAGGATGTGACAGCCAGTCATAATGTTACCTAGCCAAGCTAGAGACGCACCGTAAACGGCAAAAGTGCTGCGTTATTGCGACACCATAAACCGGTTTGGTCTACTCTTTAGAGTGCGTGGCAAAAACAGAGAGATTGAAGACTAACATTAGGGTACATTAGTCAATATTGGGATAAAAGTCACATACAGTATTGGTGCTGGGTTATATCATTAAACCAAGGTATAACGAAAACCAGGGGGATATTAATATGAAAAAAGTGATAACCGGCAGGAGTATTTTGTTTGTCGTCCTTACCGTGATGTTGGTGGCGATAATTTCGTTTGGGGTGAATATAGGTTGTAACCAAACGGAGGTTTTAGCACCTAATGAAATTAGAGAATACGAGGGTGCGGACCTTTCATCAATAAATGATTTCAGGGAAAATTCCATAAAAGGTCCGCAGGAAATAAATGCAGATAGTTATATGCTAAGAATCACCGGCTTGGTAAAAAACTCAACAAATTACACCTATGATGAAGTTCTAAACATGTATCAACACTATAAAAAAGTCGTTACATTAGACTGTGTGGAAGGGTGGAGCGTGACCATTCTCTGGGAAGGTCTGCTAATCAGCGACTTATTGGCGGAAGCAGAACCTCTTGAGAATGCGGAGGTGGTCATATTCCATGCCTACGATGGGTATACAACTTCTCTACCTATCGACTACATAATAGACAACGATA
>CAYYVO010000068.1:0-8463 GCA_964475175.1 uncultured Dehalococcoidaceae bacterium
GGAGTTGGTTCCGGCCGTAGAGCTGATTCTCGATGATAAAGGGCAGATAGCCGGCGCTGTTTTGTTCAATCTTGAGACAGAGGAGTTAATTGTTGTCAGGGCCAGGGCAGTTATTCTGGCCACCGGCGGCATCGGGCGACTTCACATCCAGGACTTTCCCACTACCAATCACTACGGCGCCACCGCCGACGGCCTGGTGCTGGCGTACCGCTCCGGAGCCGAGTTGATATTCATTGATACCATGCAGTACCATCCCACCGGCGCCGTTTATCCGCTGCAGATTCTGGGGCAGCTGGTCACGGAAAAGGTAAGGACGCTCGGGGCGCAGCTGGTCAACAGCACCGGAGAGCAGTTTATAATGCCCCTGGAACCCCGGGATATCGTTGCCTCGGCCATCATCCGCGAATGCCAGGAACGCCAGCGCGGCATGAGAACTCCCCACGGTGAGCTGGGGGTCTGGCTGGACTCGCCGATGATTGATATTATCCGCGGCGAGGGGACGATTCTCAAAGAGCTGCCTGCTATGGTAAGGCAGTTCCGCCAGTATAATATAGATATTACCCGCGAGCCGATACTGGTTTATCCCACCCTGCATTATCAGAACGGCGGTATCAGGATAGATACCGAAGGTGCCACCAACGTGCCGGGGCTTTATGCGGCGGGTGAGTGTACGGGTGGCGTACACGGGCGCAACCGTCTCATCGGCAACTCAACGCTGGATCTTTTTGTCTTCGGGAGGAGGGCCGGTACGGCGGCGGCGCAGTATGCCCGGCAGGTAAAGAGGGGCAGTCCCACACTCGACCATGTTCGCCAGTGGCAGAAAGAGCTCAAACGGGCCGGGCTGTCCCGACAGCGTCCCGTCTCACCGAGGCTGCTGCCCGACTATGTAAGACACACGCGCGGGTACGCCCCGCAGGAGATTTAGACAGAATATCAGGTTATATTACAGGGGAGTAAAGTCATGCCGCTGCCTGTTCAGCGAGACATTAACGAAATAGAAAATATACTTAATGAAGTCCTGAGCACCCCGTGCCCGCCGGTAGGGCGGTGCCGCCTGCTCTCCAGTGGCTTTGGCACGGCGCATTCTCTGAATATCGTGGAGAACATCAGCGGGCACCAGGAATGCCTGGGGTGCGGCAACTGTGTGGATATCTGCCCCTTTTTGCTGCGCGAGCCTTCCCGACGCGAAAAAACAGAGCAGCGCACCTCCATGGCCCTGGAAAGCGTAGTTGGGGAGGACTGCGACCTCTGTAACGCCTGCGTGATGGTATGCCCGCAGGTTGATACTACCATCAAGAACTATATCGTCAACCACCGCATGGTGGACGTCATGTCACGCCTCGAGCGGACAATCGGCGATGAAAACGAACCTGATTTAGATTTGTTTCTGGAGGAGGCCATCAGCTCTGATTGAGTCGGTGGCGCTGAAGAAAGATGGACTTCGGGCTGTCTGAAGAACACAAGATGATACAGAGTCTGGCGCGGGACTTCGTTACCGAGCAGCTCAAGCCTCTGGAAAGGGATATCCTGGGACGCTCCGCCGACATCAGCGACGCCCGCACGTATCTTCCCCAAGAAAAAGAACACCAGCTTGCCGATACGGTAAAGGAGATGGGGCTGTGGGGTGTCGGGGTTCCCGAGGAACTCGGTGGCGCCGGGCTGGACACTCTAGGGGTCTGCCTGGTCGAAGAAGAGCTGGCTCAGACGATAATACCTTTCCGCTTTGGAGACGTTACGCCCATTCTTTTCGACTGTAATGATGAGCAGAGAGAAAAATTCCTGCTGCCCGCGCTTGGTGGACAGAAGCGACCTTACCTCGCCTTGATGGAGGCGGAAAGCAGCATCGAATTACCCGCCATGAAGATGAAGGCGGATAAAGCAAACGGCCAATATAAACTTGATGGTACAAAGATGTCGCTTTCAAGCGCCGGGGACGACTATTTTGCTGTTGTATTTGCCAGTACCAACGACGGGGCAACCTGCTTTCTCGTGGACAAAGATGCTCAGGGATTCAGTGTTACCGGCGGGGATGAAAGAACGGGGTGGCAGTCGCAGGTCAGGGAACCTATGTCCCTGATCTTTAAAAAATGCCTTGTTCCCGCGGAAAATGTCCTGGGCGAAGAAGGGAAGGCCTTCCACCTTGGTAAGAAGTGGCTCCCCCAGCGTCGAGTGGTCAGGGGGGCCAGGAGTGTCGGTATTGCCCGCAGGCTACTCGATGAGGCAGCCGTCCAGGCGGAGTCGCTGGAAACATTCGGGAAGCCCGTACATAAAAGGACCAATATCCAGGAAGCCCTTTCCGATATCGCCATGCATATTCACGCCGCCAGGCTCATGGTGTACGAGGCAGCCTGGAGAGCCGATACCGGAAAATCGATATGGCGTGAAGGCGCCATGGTGAAGCTCTATACAACGCAGACTATCCATCTCGTCGCCGACAGGGTAGCTCATATTTTCAACGGGCCGCCTTATATTGACGGTCTTCCCATGGAAAGGTTGTGCCGCCGGGCTTTGGCGGCCAGCGCTACCGAGCTTGCCCTCGAGCGGCAGCGTAATATTATCGCTAATGATATTCTTAAAGGGTCGAGGGTGTAGATGAACCAGTATGATTATATCGTGGTGGGGAGCGGTATCGGCGGACTTTATACGGCCCTGCTGGCCAGGGAACAGGGCAGCGTGCTGGTTATTACCAAGGGCAGCATCGACGACTGCAATACCAGGTATGCCCAGGGGGGTATTGCGGCGGCTATCAGCAAAGACGATTCGCCGGAACTCCATTCGAAGGATACAATAAACGCCGGCTGCGGGCTTTCTGATGAGGATGCCGTGAATATACTGGTCACCGAGGCACCGGCGCGTATTGCCGACCTCGTTGATTACCGGGTGCCGTTTGACACCCTCGATGGTGAGATTGCCCTGACCATGGAAGCTGCCCACAGCCTTCCCCGCGTCCTGCATGCCGGGGGTGACGCCACCGGAGAACACATCGAGGTCTCGCTGAGCCGTCAGGCGCGCGCTTCGCGGATTCAGATACTGGAGGACTTTCTGGCAACAGAAATATTAGTGGAAAAGGGGAGGGTTCATGGTATAAAGGCCCTCGAATGCCGTACCGGCACTATCGAGGAATTTGAATGCCGTAACCTGATTCTGGCTACGGGCGGCGCCGGGCAGCTGTTTAAATATAATACTAATTCAGACATAGCCACCGGCGACGGTATTGCCCTTGCTTTTAACGCCGGCGCCGAGATTGCAGATATGGAGTTTTTCCAGTTCCATCCCACCGCCCTGCGGATGCCCGGTGTTCCGCCGTTCCTGATATCCGAGGCGGTACGCGGGGAGGGGGGAGTTCTCCGCAATGTGGAAGGTCGCGAGTTCATGGGGGAATACCATGAAAAGGCTGACCTGGCTCCACGGGACATTGTCGCCCGTAGTATTGTAAACGAGATGAAGAAAGCGGGAACGGACAGGGTTTTTCTCGACGTCACCCATTTACCGCCCCATACCATTACCACGCGTTTTCCGCATATATACCGCTTTTGTTTCGACCACGGTCTGGATATTACGCGAAGGCAAATACCGGTAGCTCCGGCTGCCCACTACATGATAGGCGGTATCAAGACGAATACCTGGGGCGAAACGAATATTCTGGGTCTTTTCGCCGCCGGAGAGGTGGCCTGCACCGGCGTGCATGGTGCCAACCGCCTTGCCTCTAATTCGCTCCTGGAAGCCATCGTATTCAGCAAAAGGATAATGGAGAGAGCCGGAAACAAGAATAAAGAACGGGTCAAGACTACGGATAAAGAAAAAACACTTTACCCGTCTCTTAGTCAGCGACCCCTTCCTGAAGTAATGCCGGTTCCCGGACTCACCACGCTGCAACAGTTGCTCTGGGACGGGGCAGGCATTATGCGGGATAAAGACGGTCTGAACCAGGCAGCCGACACCCTGGCAGCATGGCAGCAGACGTACCGCCAGCCTACCGACCAGCCTACCTATGAGTTGAGTAATCTGGTGCTGACCGGCCGTCTTTTAACGGAAGCGGCTTTTATCCGGGAAGAGAGCCGCGGCGCTCATTTCCGGTCAGATTTCCCCCGGACCTCCCCCAGATGGCAGCGCCATATCGTCTGGAGAAACCGGTAGAAGAGCGGATATTTCACCATTTCTCAGGTAATACTGCGTTTTGATTTGAAAAGAATCACGCTATGCATTATAAATATAAGAGCATACAATAATTGTTTGAAAGAGGTGTATCGGTTTGGCCAAGAAAAAGATAGCAGAGAAACCACCGCGAGTCATGACACGCCGGCAGAAATCGCTGCATCAACGGCAGCAGAGAAGACAGCGTATTATCTTTATCAGCGGTGTATCGATTATCGCCGCTATTATCCTAATAGTATTAGTCGGATGGTTTCTTGGTGAATACCGCCCCATGAATGAAAACATAATCAAAGTCAATGATGAGGAGTTCAACACCGAATTCTTAATCGACTATGTAAAAATCGGCTATGCGGAGTCGCAGCCGGGTCAAAACGTAGCGCAGTTAATAGACAGCGCGTTAAATAATATTATCGAAAATGAACTGGTACGCCAGGCAGCTGCCACGCTCGGAATTACCGTTGCGGATGAAGATATCAAGATGTGGCTGGAAACTAACGGGTATGCTGAAAATGATGCCAGCAAAAGCATTGCCGAGACCCGGTTATTGGAAGGCCGGCTGCTTAACGAGTTTTTTAAGCCTGTGGTGCCGGTGTCTGATAATCAGGTTTATATGAAGGCGATGATGGTTGAAAGCGAGGGGGTAGCTGTTGATGTAAGGAACCAGCTTGTAGACGGCGCCGAATTCACGGAACTCGCCCCGGAATACGGCCTGGACTATTATTCTAAAAACATAAACAGCGGCGATTACGGCTGGCACCCTAGAGTCATACTCAAGGACAGGGTGAGCACCGCCGTTCCGCTGGACTTCGCTTTCAGCGCGGAGATAGGTACCCTGAGCCAGCCGTTATATGATGAAGAGATATCCAAACAGTTCGGATACTGGCTGATTAATGTGCTGGAGAAACCGGATGTTGCCCAGGTTAATGCCAATGCTATTCTGTTAACCAGCCGGGAACTGGCAGATGATATCAGGTCAAGGCTGGTAGCCGGGGATAACCTCACCGCTATTGCATTAGAATATTCAGATTATAGTCTGTCTAAAGAGAAAGGCGGGGAACTTGGGCTGCTGGTTAGAGAACAGGGTGAAGAGGGAAGCTGGAAAACCAGGGTAAGCTCCGACTTTGATGCTTATGTCTTCAGTGATAATGTTAGTCTGGGGGAATGGAGCGAGCCTGTCCCGGAGAATACACTGTGGACGGAGGGTGGTTACTGGCTGGTTGAAGTGGTAGACAGGGAAGAGGATAGAGAAATCAGTATGGAAGACCGTAATATATTGATAGAAAGGGTGTATAGTGATTGGGTTACGGACCTCCGGGCCAGATCAGCCGCGTTTGTCGGTGCGCCGGGTCTTACCGATGAAATACGCCAGATGGTGATAGAAGAGGTATTAAAAGGGTAAGGGTAGTTAAGAGGGATAGAAATGAGCAAGCAAGAGATCGGTGTTGGAGTATTGGGGCTGGGGGTAATTGCCGGGCAAGTCACCAGAGTTCTTACGGATAATGCAGAAAATCTCGCCGAGAAGGTCGGCTGCCCTGTCATCCTGCGTAAGGTTAAGGTACTGCAGCAGGACCTTTCGCGACCCCAGGCGAAGCAAATGCCTGCCAGGTTGTTAACTACCGATGACGAAGAGTTCTTCGGGGAGCCGGATATCGATATCGTCGTTGAAGCTATCGGCGGAGAAAGACCGGCTCTGGACTATCTAAAAAGGGCTCTCTCCAGCGGCAAGCACGCCGTTACTTCCAATAAAGAAGTAATCGCCAAGCATGGCACAGAACTGCTGGCCCTGGCGTACAAGCATGGGGTAGGACTGCTCTATGAGGCGAGTGTCGGCGGTGGTATACCGCTGATTGCACCGTTCAAGCATGACCTCGTGGCAAATAATATCAGCGGTATTTTCGCGATTATCAACGGTACCACCAATTATATCCTCACCAGGATGGCACGGGAGGGCATGGACTTCGCCGCGGCGCTCAAACAGGCGCAGTCACTGGGCTATGCCGAGGCTAATCCGGAAAACGATGTAGAAGGTATAGATGCCAGGTATAAACTGGCAATTCTGGCATCGCTGGCTTTCCAGACAGAAGTGGGCCCCGACGATGTATATTGTGAAGGCATTTCCCGACTCGACAGCCGGGATTTCCGATATGCCCGCGAGCTTGGTTTCGCTATCAAGCTACTGGCCATTGCCAAACTGAGTAATGCATCTATCGAAGTCAGGGTACACCCGGTATTCATTCCCGAGGACTCTTTCCTGGCCAAGGTAGACGGCGTCTATAACTGCGTTCAGGTAGAAGGTGATCTGGTAGGCAAGGTGCTTTTCATGGGTGAAGGCGCCGGCCCGATGGCTACCTGCAGCGCCGTTGTTGGTGATATTGTATCGGCTGCAAGGAAGATAGTCCTGGGTATCGGCAGTATCTCCAAGTGGAAGGTAGTACCGGGCAGGCATATCAAGCCGATGGACGAAATAGAAACGCAATACTACGTTAGGTTGAGCGCGGTGGACCGGCCGGGCGTCCTGGCGAAAATCGCCACGGTATTCGGGAATAACGATATCAGTATCTCGTCGGCCATACAGCCGGAGTCCGACGAAGCAACGCAGACGGCGGAAATAGTTATTATGACACACCCGGCACAGGAAAAAGCCATGCAAAAAGCTCTCGATGAGTTAAGAAAGCTGAAAGGCGTGGTTAAGGATATCAGTAATTTTATCAGGGTCGAGGATATAGAAGGAGGCTAACGCTGAAACCGGGCGTTTTACAGCACTATAAAAAATACCTGCCGGTAACCGGCAAGACCCCTCTCTTTACAATAGGGGAGGGGGATACTCCGCTGGTCAGGAGCGATAAACTGGCGGAGAAATACGGCTGCGGTGAACTTTACTTCAAACTGGAGGGCTGCCATCCTACAGGCTCCTTTAAAGACAGGGGTATGGTGGTGGCCGTCGCTAAAGCGATGGAGGAGGGCAGCCGGGCAATTATGTGCGCATCCACCGGCAACACCAGCGCTTCGGCAGCGGCTTTCGCAGCATACTGCGGGCTCGAGTGTATTATCATCGTACCCAAAGGTAATATCGCTCTTGGGAAGCTGGCGCAGGCCATCGTTCACGGGGCAAAGGTAGTCGCTGTAGATGGTAATTTCGACCAGGCTTTAAATATCGTGCGCAGCATCACCGAAAAACACCCGGTTACGCTGGTGAATTCCCTTAATCCCAACCGTATCGAAGGACAGAAAACAGCCGCTTTCGAAATCATCGATGTCCTTGGAGACGCCCCGGACTTTCTCTTCCTGCCGGTAGGCAATGCCGGTAATATTACCGCTTACTGGAAGGGTTTTAAGGAATGGTACGGGGCGGAAAAAGCCACCAAAAAACCCAGGATGTACGGGTTCCAGGCCGAGGGGGCCGCCCCGATTGTCCATAACCGCGTTATTGAAAAACCGGAGACGGTAGCTACTGCCATACGCATCGGCAATCCGGCCAGCTGGCAGAAGGCCGTGGCCGCCCGGGATGAGTCCGGCGGCATCATAGATATAGTCAGCGACGATGAAATACTTGCCGCCCAGAAAATTCTGGCGTCGGAGGCGGGGATTTTCGGAGAGCCTGCTTCGGCGGCGCCGCTGGCGGGATTGATAAAGTTGACCGGCCGCGGCGAGGACTTTTCCGGGAAGGTTATTGTCTGCATTGTTACCGGCAACGGGCTCAAGGATACCGAAACTGCCCTGAAAGGGGCACCTCCGTTTCTGGAGCTTCCGGCGGATTTATCAGCGGTTGAAGAGGCATTGGGCTGGGTGTAATTATAAGCATCGAGGAGGCCGGTTATGTTTGACGAGGCCGTAATTAGCAAAGCCGTAACCGATATCATTAAAGCCATCGGCGAAGACCCCGCGCGTGAGGGAATGAAAGATACCCCCCAGCGTGTGGCGGAGATGTATGGTGAGCTTTTCTGGGGTATCCAGAAAGACCCCAAGGAAGACCTTGAGGTTGGTTTTGAGCTGGGACACCGGGAGATGGTGGTCTTGAAGGATATCCCGTTCTATTCCATGTGCGAACATCACCTGCTGCCGTTTTACGGTGTAGCGCATATAGGCTATATCCCCAATGACGAAGGGCGCATCGTCGGTATCAGCAAGCTGGCCCGTGTTGTGGAAACTATTGCCCGACGCCCGCAGGTGCAGGAAAGAATGACCACCGAGATTGCCGATGCCATTACAGAGGGGATTCAGGCGGTGGGGGTGGCGGTGGTTATCCATGCGGAGCACCTGTGCATGGTCATGCGGGGCATTAAGAAACCGGGGAGCAATGTTATTACC
>CAYYVO010000069.1:0-8425 GCA_964475175.1 uncultured Dehalococcoidaceae bacterium
TATAAAGACTTCGCACCAACTGCGGAACACCATCAACCAGCAGTACGATATCTATTTCTCTCTCGTGAATGTTAACGACCATGGCAGTCGTCATCTTGATAGCCGTTATCCTGTTTACCACCCTGGCCAGAGCCAGAGGCGCCAGGTCTATCATCTCGGGCTTCAAATCGGCCTGCTGCAGCGTTATTATCAGCGTGTCAATGGTATTGCAGGGTATAGCCGCCAGGAATATCTGTGTTTCTTCCTTGGAAGAACGCAGTGTCTGCCAGGAAAGATAGAACTGCTCCAGAGGCACCGCCAATACTCTCTCCGCTTCGCGTTTTATCGCCTCTGAGATCAATGCCCTGGGGACGGTAGGCAGGGTAATTACGCGGCACAGGCTGTGGAGGCCGCTTACACCGGCGACTACCTTGGTTACCTGGAGATTCTTCGCCTTAATAATATCCTTAAGTTTACCGGCCACCTTGGCCGGCTCCATAATAACGCCATCTTTGACCAGACCGGATTCCAGCGGCAGCTCGGTGTACTCGCGTACCCGTTTACCGCTGGCTGCCAGCAATCTGATACTCGTATCTTCAATATAGATGGTTACAATAGATCCCGCCATATTACCCTTCCTCACAGGAGAATATTTGTATTTCAAGCCTGGCAGACGGGAGATTCAGCTCTCCAATGTCCAGAGGTTCTTCCGGCTCTTCAGGTTCTTCCGGGTCTTCCGGGTCTCCGGGAACCTCCTGGCCTTCATACTCCGTCGGGATGCCAAACTGCACTGACTTTATTAACCCTGTAGGAAATGTCTTGCTGAACTCGGAGATAAAGCTAATCAGGTTCATAACATCTCCTAAAACCTCAATTCTTACCGGCAGTATCGTAAAAGTAATCCCGTTCACTTCAGTATCGGTAATACCGGGGGAGTTTACCCTGGTAATCTCAACTTCGGTTATTTGCGCGATATCCAGGAGGGTATTGGTAATGATAATGGCATTAATCGGCTGCTGAAGCTGTGATTTAGCCGCCCGAAGCTGGCTTTCAGCTTCACTCTGCCTTTGTTCTATATCATTTATCCGCGAAGAAACCTCCCGCGTGGAGCTTTTAGCAATCACCGGTTGTATGAGGTCCAGTTGATCGAGCAATTCACTCTGCTGCTCGCCATTATTATTGTAAAGCGTGGTCAAACATATGACCATTATCATCACAATTCCCGTAGCCAGCAGCGTGATACTCTTTTTACTAAACTTCATCTATAGCTCCTCCAACTACATGGCCTGTCCGTACATGGAATACATTGCCGTCATCATAGAAATAGCAATAAAGCCAACCGTGGCTCCGATGAACAGCGTTATCGCCGGCTGTATCATCGCTATAAGTCCCTGCGTTTTATCGGCGGCTTCAACCTCATAACTGTCCGCCACGGCCGCCAGGGTGGTATCCAGACTACCGGTTTCTTCCCCTACCCTGACCATTTGCACCATCATCGGCAGGAACAACGGGTTTTTTGTCATCGGTTTTGACAAGCCTTCTCCTTTAATCATCTCCCCGCGGACATCGGAAAAAGCCTTTGCCACCACTCTATTGCCGCTGCTGTCAACAACCAGAGCCGTGATTTCCGGCAGTGGCAAACCCGCTTTGAAGAGCAGCGATATGGTACGGCAGCTGCGGGAGAGTTCGTTAAGAAGGCTAACCCGGCCCAGTATCGGCAGGGATAGTACCAGCTTATTCAACTGGAACTTCCCGGATGGGGTTCTTATATAAAGTAAAAAGAGAAATACGGCGATTCCCGCGCCGGTCATTAATATAATTATGTTACTGCCAAACCATTCGGTAACTGTCATCAGGAGTCGCGTCGGTCCCGGCAGTTCGGCACCCAGCGATGCGTACAGTTTGGCAAACGCCGGCACGATGAACAGCACCAGGACGGCTATCACCACCACAGCGACAATGGAGATAAACATCGGATACATCAGCGCACTTTTTATCTTCTTCCTGGTAGCCGCTTCCTTTTCCAGGTAGTCGGCCATCTGCCGGAGCACGGTTTCCAGGTTTCCGCTCTGTTCCGCCACGCCCAATGACCGTAGATATATGTCCGGGAAGATGTTCGGGTGCTTGCCCAGCGCCGTCGAAAGGCGGTCGCCGCCGCGAAGGTCGGAAGCCACCTCTCCCAGCACCTTTCCGAAGCGTCTATTGGCTACCTGCGACTGCAGAAGCTCAAGGGCGGTAATCATGTTGGTCCCCGACTCCATCAGCAGGGCCAGCTGGCGTGAAAAAAGTACAATAGTTTCCGGCTTTACCTTGAAGAGAGACGGGAACAGCTTATCGTAGCTGATTGAAACGGAATCCGAGGACTTCAAACTCAGCGCCCGATACCCCTGCTGTGCCAGGGACTGCACTGCCGCCGCTTCATCGGCGGCTATCAGACTCCCCTTGGTGATTTGGTTATCCTTTGTAAAGGCTACATATTCATAATTCATAGTTTTAACCTGTCGTAAATACTTCTCGCAAAACCTCGTCGGGAGTGGTTATCTCGTCTTTTACCTTGAGCATGCCGTCGCGACGCATGGTGACCATGCCTTCATGCCTG
The DNA here is from genome assembly GCA_964475175.1 of uncultured Dehalococcoidaceae bacterium. Taxonomy (GTDB): domain Bacteria; phylum Chloroflexota; class Dehalococcoidia; order Dehalococcoidales; family RBG-16-60-22; genus CAYYVO01. The sequence goes on from CAYYVO010000069.1 coordinate 2,579, forward strand.
GCTTGTTCGCTGATAACGGCGGTACCGGCACCGCTCAGGAGCATTCTCCTTATCTCGTCGCTCATGCGTAAAACTTCGAAAATCGCGATTCTTCCCAGGTAGCCGGTCTGTGCGCACGAGTTACACCCCTTGCCCTGGACAAAGGTCTCCCGCTCCTCACCCAGCTCTTCACGATAAGCGGTCTGGGCTTCCAACGTAGCAGTGGAATCTTCGGTACAGCGTTTGCAGATACGCCTGACCATGCGCTGTGCCACCACACCCACAAGCGCCGAAGAAATAAGGAACGGCTGCACCTGGAGGTCAATCAGGCGGGAAAGCGCGCCCACGGCATCGTTGGCATGGATGGAAGCCAGCACCAGATGGCCGGTCAAGGCCGACTGTATAGCAATACCGGCCGTCTCAGGGTCGCGAATCTCACCTACCATTATGATGTTGGGGTCATGCCGCATTATGGAGCGAAGGCCGTTGGCAAAAGTCAGGTTGGCCCTGGGATTGACCTGAATCTGGTTGATGTCCTTAAAGCTATATTCAACGGGGTCTTCAATTGTAACGATGTTCTTACCACGCCGGTCGAGGCTGTTTACCGATGCATAAAGCGTGGTCGTTTTACCAGAGCCGGTCGGTCCGCTGACAAGCACCATTCCGTAAGGAAGCTTAAGCATATGCTGGTAGCGCTTAAGGTTCCCCGCCGAAAAACCCAGCTCATCCAGCGTCAGGGCAGCAAACGATTTGTCCAGTATACGTAATGTGGCTATTTCACCGCATACACCGGCAATGGTAGCGACACGTATATCTATCTCTTTTCTCTTTGATTTTACCGAAAACTGGCCGTCCTGCGGGCGGTGATCGGCTATATTCATATTGCCGAGAATTTTCAATCTCGATATAAGCGGGGCGTGAGCGCTCACGGGCAACGTGGTGGTCTCTTTAAGCACACCGTCGATGCGGAAGCGTACTCTAACCCTGTCCTTCTCCGGCTCTATATGCACGTCCGACGCGCGGGATTTAACGGCCTCTTCAATAATGAGGTTTAGGGCCTGAACGACGGGTGCGCTGCTGGCGGATTCCACCTGCTCTTCTACCTGCGCTTCCTCCGGCATTATCGAGGTGACCCCCTTCATGAACTCCGTCATATCACTATGAGTCCCGTAGCCCCGGTCGATTGCCTGCTGAATCTCTTCATCGGTGGCCCTCATCACCACGATTGTCATCCGGGTCAGGGCTGCCAGCGCTTCCTGAGCCAGGATATCATCGGTGTTGGCCATCGCCACTTCCAGACCGTGATCGGTAATAGCCAGGGGCATTATTTTATGCAGCCTGGCTATAGGCTCGGCAATAAGGTCCATTGCTTCGGGTTGTATTGGGTATGCGTTTAAGTCCAGCGGGTAAATCCCGGTATCTTCAGTAGTCGTCATTTAATCACCTTATCTAGCTTAAGTAGTTCCGCTTTTTCCTATATATATAGCTTCGCTTAAAAACGCTGAAATGTCTCGTTACTTTCCTCTGGAAAAATGTTCCATAGTTAGCTTTTACCGGCGGTAAATGTGACGCCGGAATATGAATAATAGATCAGGGAATTGATAGAGCGAGAGCGGTGAGGGAATGTAACGAAAAGGAGAAAAATAACAGGCCGCCGAAATAATGGGCGGCCGGGCGGGTAAGAATACCTATAATAAGAAAAAGGAAAGGATAACGGATTACATTATTATTATGATGTCAATATTGCAGGTATTGAAAATAATCTGTGATTATGTAATGTTCTGAATATTTTATTTAGTAATCGCTACTGCATTACGTAGTGGTCAAAACTTTTACCGTTTGTTTCCGGGGTGTTTTTATAGATTCGCTGATGCTATCCAGAAGACCGGCACCGCTGGCAAAACCAAGCAGCTCTTCAATTTTCTCTATGGATTCCAGCAGTAATTCTCCGTCTTTGCTGACATTATAGATACCCCCCGGGTATTTATCGGCTGACCACAGCAGGAACCCCCTGTCCAGAAGATAGTCGAGGTATTTATTTAGCTGGGTGTAACTCATGCCGGCCCGGTACATTATCTGGGTTTTACTGGCCCGTTTCATCCTTAAAATATCGGCTACAACTTCAATGTTAGAACGTCTGCTATTCATGTTTACACCCTTCCTGTTTTTGTCTTTACTTTTTCCTGCTGAGCGCTGTCACTATAGATTACTCGGAATCTTCTTCATATTCCGCGGGATGCTTGGTCTTGAGGTAGCGGCGGAGAATCGCCCGTATCCTGGCTACAAACTCCCGCCGGCTCATGGCTCTCCTCAAATAGGCATCGGCGCCCCATGTTACCGCCCGGTTCCAGGCTTCTTCACCGGGGTCTGATCCGAGGAGAATAATAGGTACCTGAGAGTGCTCTCGTATCTTCGAGCATAAATCCTGGCTATCCGGAAGGTCCTCATCCAAAATAACGAGGCTTACCTTGGACACGGTTTCAAGTATTACCTCCGGCTCCAGCGAAGTCGTCACCTCAAAGCCACCTATACCCATAACGCTGGTGAGTTCTTTGGCAGATTCGGGGTCGGTATCGATAAGGAGCACATTCGCGACTCTTGGAGAGATTTCCTCTGCCTCGGGATAGGCGGCTGCCTGCTTATGCTGAGAATAGTACTTGATTCTGAGTGCCAGTGCCAGAAGCAGAAGCAGGGTTTTCCACCACCTCTTGGCCTGCTCTTCGGCCTCGCCTATTTCGACTTTATAGAGAAATTTTCCGCTGTACTGTTCCGTCATAATGTGTGTAACCTGTAGTTAGAATCCTGGTGAATTATGAAAGTGAAGGCTTGTATTTCCGTTTCTATTAGTCTATAACAATATAATGCCATATTAGAATATACATCCCGGTTCCCAAAATGCCCAGAGGGAGAAAATAAAATGCCTATTTGATGGATAAAACTCCTCACATGATGGTCGGGGGAAATCTGAAGATGACCATCCCGTTTAATTAATGGTATTTTACACGGAAAATGGCGGGCAAAAAAGAAAGGACTCGATAATGAGTCCTTAATTCTTACTGTTGTTTCGCTGGGCCTATATAACGATGAAGGATATCAGAAGAAAATCATCGATGCAGCGCCACGAATTTATAGCCGATTCCCCTGGCGTTTGATATTATCTTGGGGCATTCCGGATTATCTCCGAGTTTCTGCCTGAGGCGGTAGACATACTTGTTAACATAGTCCTCGTTACCGGCATATTCCTGGCCCCATACGCGCCCTAAGAGCGTATCATAGCTGAGAACCCTGCCGGCATTTCGAGCCAGGACCGTTAGGAGTCGCCACTCCGTGGGAGTCAGCTCCACCTTATCGCTGTTCTGGGTGACCTCCCTGCCCGCAAAATCGATTTTCACATTGTCTACAACCACCGGCTGCTCGCCACCGCTGGGCTCCGATATCCTTCCACGCCGCACTACTGCCTTGACACGGGCAAGGAGTTCGATATGACTGAAAGGCTTAACTATATAGTCGTCGGCCCCCGTCTCAAGTCCTTTTACCTTAGAGACTTCCTCATCACGCACGGTGAGAATCACTACGGGCACATCGCTGAATAAGCGGATATCTTTGAGGACATCAAGGCCGTCAACATCAGGCAGCCCCAGGTCTAATATTATCAGGTCCGGCGAATCCGTCTCCAGCATCTCCAGGGCTTCTTTACCGGAAGACGTTGAAAGAACGTTTGCGCCCGGCCATCTCAGTTCAAAACAAAGTTTTAAAGTCTCCACAACGTCGGGGCTGTCTTCTACAATTAAGACCTTCATTTACCTCCTTAAAAACTATCGCTTACTTGCCTGCCGTATAATTTAGAGAAGAAACATCGATAATGGGCAAGCTGAATGCGAATATATTACCCTGACCCTCCTGGCTGTCCAGCCAAAACCTACCACCGCATGCCTCGATAAGGATTTTAGATACCGCTACTCTAAAGCGAATACGGGGTATCCACTGGCTGTCTACATCTCCCCATTTAGAGGGCTCGAAGAGTTCCTGATGCTTTTCCCGGGGTATAACCGGCCCACCGTCGGTAACTTCCATTACAACACTATCCTCGTCGGCCTCGGCCTTCAGGATTATTTCGCCGTTTTCGGGAGTAGATTCTATGGCATTGGACAGCAGATGAAGCAGAACCTGCTTCAGCCGGTTCTGACCTATTGCTACTGATGGTAAAGTTTCCGGGGCCTCCGGGACAAGAAATTGCCCCCGCCTGTCAGCGGCGGGTCGCACATGAGCCAGCGCTTCGCGCAATACCAGCCCGGCGGCGCAATAATCGGCCGGGGCTCGTTCAGTCTTTCCCCGGGCCCGAACGAGAGTAGGAAGTTCGGATATCATCGATTCGAGGTGTCCCAGGGACTCACCCAGGTTTTGTGTAATCCGTTTCTGCAGTTCATCAGCGCCTTTGGCTGTCTTTTCCTGTAACAGTCCCGAGGAACTGACTACCGTAGTAAGGCTTGTTTTAAGCTCATGAACCAGTAAATCAACGAAATTGACCCATTCGGAGTCCTGCCGACTCGTCGTCTCTCTTTCCTGCTGAAGTATCTTGATCTGTACAGCCATAGACAGCATACCCGCCAGATGCTCTAAAGCCGGCAGCTGCTTTTTATTATCTGTAAACGGCTTCAAATTAGCTACTACCATAGCCCCGATGACATCAGCGCCTACCAGCAGCGGCAGCCAGATAATCGAAGCCGTGCCCGACGGACACCCCAACCTCTGACAGGCGGCCCGTGATGGCTCGTTTTCCGCCACTGCCTTGGCACTGACAAATATGTCATGCCGCGGGGCATTTTTCAGGGGTGAAATTTTATGATTTGTTTCAACGAGGGAGTTATTTGAATTTTCATCTGCGGAAAGAAATACCCGTGCCCAATCCACCCACTCCGAGTCCTGTAGTTCGTTTGTAAAGGAATCGCAAACAGCTTTGATATCCGTACTCTTGGATATTATTTCGTTAAGCCTTTTCATCAATTCCGGCATATTATACGCAGCCATAATGTCTTTTATATTTCCCTGGAGCTTAATCCTGCCGGTATTATCTGTCACCGATACACCCATAGTAAATGGTTATCTATCCTCTTTTTAAGACTCGCCACAGAGGGGCGGATACATCTATAAATATATTAATAAAGTAACCGCGTTTAATAACACGGGATAACGTCTGAATCATATCATATAACCGGTAGACCGGGCATAAAGAAACGCTAAAGATTTTGTGAATATTTTATAAAATTCTTCCGGAACGATGGACATTAGATGTTAGAGGTTTTATATTCAGTTGTGGAGAATACATCGACAGGTCGACGGGCGATACAGCGTAATTCCTATCAGGGGCTTCTCATAAAAAAAGTGAGAGGGTTCCGTCCCTCTCACTTGACCTTTATGGATATTATCGTTATAACCCCAGATGGATTACTTCGCCCTATAAATCCCAATTCCAGAAGTTATTGAACGATTTGCTGAAATCATATCCCCACCAGTGCCCGTTTTTCTCCTTACTCAAGTCACCCTGGTAATAAGCGCATTCTTCTCCTGACACCGTAATTACCGGCGGGACACTGCTGCTATAAATGCAGGTCTTGTCGATGTAAATATCGAATTTCCCTTTTTTCCACTCTATCTTTATTCAGAAAATGGATCTAAAGCTCCAAATCTCAAAAAAGAAATAGTTGATGTAATAGAGAAAATTGTTGGTAAGGTCACTCCCGAAGATATTTTTGATTATATCTATGCAGTTCTGCACTCACCAAGCTATCGCGAAGAATATAAAGAGTTTTTGAAAATTGATTTTCCTCGAGTGCCATATCCAAAGGATAAAAACATTTTCAAGAAACT
>CAYYVO010000070.1:0-8302 GCA_964475175.1 uncultured Dehalococcoidaceae bacterium
GCGATATCATCACGGGTGACCCAGGAGGCGCACCCCTCACCGGCAGGCACCCTGATTATACCGCCATCGGAGACGCGCAGCGGCACATTATCCATGTAAAGGCTCGGCCGCAGGAAGGTGAAGGGTACGCCGAGTTTTCGTATATATTCCTCGGTGTGAAAGTGTTCCCGTGCCAGCACGAATATGGCGTCTGCCGCAGAATTGAGGAAGGAGAGATAAATAATGTGCCGGACACCGGACCCTGCTGCTGCATTTACTGCCGTTGCCTGTTCCTGTGCGCGGTCGTAGGGCGGGGGGCTTACCCTCTTTATAGCGGCGTTATAGGCGACCCCCATGCGGTCGTGAGCCGAGACCAGGAATAGGGTATGAACGCCGGTCAAAGCGCGGCGCATGGCCGCCGCATCGCCATAGGAAGATGCATGTATAATTTCAGCGCCGGGTAGCTGTGGGGCAGCGGCAGGATTACGAACGATAAGTCTCTGGGATATACCCAGCTTTGCCAGACGGGATGCTATCCTGCCACCCAGTTTACCGGTAGCACCGGTCACCGCTATCATAGTCAATTCAACCTGGCCTTAAGCCTTCTTCCGGTAGACTCTAACGACCTTCTCAGCTTCCATAGCGGTGATATCTTCCGTAGAATAGCCCAGACTTTCGAGGATTTCCCCGGTATGCTGCCCCAGAATCGGCGACGGACCCTGCGGTTTACCCGGGGTCTTTTTCAGTTTAACCGGCAGGCCCAGCATCTTAACTTCCCCGCGGGTCGGATGGTTCACCGTGCAAATCATGTCGTTAGCCTCGAGCTGGGGATGGGCGCATATTTCCTCATAGGTCAGGCAGGGGTCGCAGCGCATCCGCGCCTCCCGGAATATCCGTGCCCACTCCGCCCGGGTCTTTTTACTGAACGCCTCGTCGAGAAGGCGTCCTATCTCTTCCCGGTTTTCGTGCCGGGCTTCGTCGGTATTGAACCGGGGGTCGTCCGCCAGGTGTTTAACTCCCACTACCTCGCAGAATTTTGGCCACATCGGGCCGGTGCCGAAGATAGTGAGTACGTCGCCGTCCTTAGCCCGGAAGGGTCCGAAAGGCGGCGTGCCGTAACTCCTCCCGGCTTTGTAGGGCATCCTCCCGCCGGTCAGGTAATCGGCAAAGCCGCTGAACTGCAGGTACATGGCGGCATCCAGGTTGTTTACTGAAATTGACTGTCCTTCTCCCGTCCGCTCACGCACAAACAAGGCCGTCATCACGGCATAGGCCACCAGCATCCCGCCGACGTGGTCGCATATGGGGGAGGGAATCATTTGCGGGGCGCCGCCGGGGTACCCTAAAACGCTGACGATGCCGGACATGGCCTGGCTCCACATATCGCCGCCGGCGCGGTGGGATACGGGGCCGGTCTCGCCGTAGCCGTAAAATGAGCAGTAAATGACTTTAGGGTTAATTTTAGATATAGCTTCATAGCCCACACCCAGCCTGTCCGCCACGCCGGGACGGAAACTCTGCATAATAACGTCCGCTTCTTTGGCCAGTTTCAGGACTATTTCCAGTCCCTTCTCCGTCCTGATATCTACAGCCAGGTCTTTCTTGCCGCGGTTGAAGGCCATCCACGAGGCCGTATCCGGCATCTTTTCAACGACGCTGGTATCGAGGACTTCATCCATACCGGCGGGGAGTCCCAGCCGTTGTGCCTCACCCTGCACCCTTTCTACTTTAATGACTTCCGCCCCCATGTCGGCTAGCATCGTCCCGCCGAAGGGCGCGGCGACGGCGATACTGAAATCGAGGACTTTAATGCCTTCCAGAGGATAAACCATAATACGCCTCCTCAGCGTGTGTCTACTATCAGCCTAAAAGTTCAACTAATTCTCTAATATCGGCCGCCTGCTCAAGCTTTTCGACGAGTTTTACCACCTGGTCTATATTCTTGTTGGATAATGACTTTATAGAGTAGGAAGCGCAGTCTTTGAACTTTCTTTCATATGCTTTAAAGGGCAGCGTTTTTTCGACGCCGTCCGGGGTAGCTTCGGTTTCTTCGACATAGGTCTGCCCCTGCTTTGTCGTCACCCCGATCTTTGCGGGTGCCATTCCCCTGGTCCTTTCAAGACTGTCGTCCTTGACCACCTTGATTTTCGCTGAAATTTCGAGGATATCCGGGCTGTGGATGGCCTCCTCGGTGAAATCGGCGACGCCGGCTTTCCCCCTGGCGAAGACCGCGGCGATAGCCCAGGGTATGCTGAACTGTGAATCAACCGGGTTTTCCGGGCGGCTCCTCTTTTCCAGGGGATGCACGAGGAAATTCGTGTCGTCTTCACAGAATACTGTAATATTCTGTATGTCTCCGGCCTTGATTTTATACTTGTCGAGCATCGAAATCGCCAGGTCGACATAGTCGTGCGTGCCCTTACAGCAGGGGTACGGTTTCATAGCCACGTTCAGACCGTTGAAACGCGTCCCCAGGTCGGCGGTAAGGGGTGCGGGGTCGTACTCTCCCTTGTGGTAGAGATTAAAAATCCCCAGCTCTCCTTCGATGCAGTATCTTGCTCCGGTGATTCCTTTTTCGGCCATGAGTGCGGCGACTATTCCTCCCCTCGCGGCGAATCCCGGGCCCATGCGTTTGGTCAGGGCGCCCTCGTTAACGCACTGGCCGTTGCCGCTGCACTGGTGATAAGCGATGCCCAGCGCATTGACGAGTCTGTCTTCGTCAAGTTTGAGGAGTCTCCCGGCGACTCCTGCGGCAGAAATAAAGCCGTATAACGGGGTAAGATGCCAGCCTGCTCCGGGGTGACCGCCGACCGGCGGGGTCTTTAAGCCCGACCGGAACGATTGCCCCAGGCGGCACATCATATCGATTCCCAGCGCTACCGTTGCGATGAACTCGCGTCCGCTCACATTACCCCGGCGCTCGGCCATAGCCAGAGTCGTTGGTACAATCACGACGGATGGGTGGGTAGGGCCGTCGCCGGTATCGTCATAATCCAGGGCGTGGCCCATGGATGCGTTCACCTGGGCGGCATTGGGGGCGGGTACCTTATGCCCGAAGCAGAGCACGGTACTTTCCTCTTTACCGCCCCAGTCGGCGATAATCTCCGCCAACTCCCTGATGCCGGGTCGGGTGGAACCTCCCAGCATCACCCCGATGATATCCAGGATTTGCTTTTTGGTATGCTCAACTACCTCCGGTGGAATATCGTCATAAGTCACCGTGGCCATATTCTTCGCAAATGCATAAGCAGCATCCATAATACCACTCTCCTGTCTTCTTTCGGGAAAAAGGGAGGTTACTTGTCTAATTGCTCGTAAAATTTGTTTCTGGCATGAATGGCGTCCCTGACACCCATGTCACGTCTCGCCTTGAAGAAATTGAACTCATCCTCTTCGAAGTGGATGTTGGTGCCCACGGTGTGCATTATGAAATGGTTGGTAAGACCGGCGGTTATCCCGAGGGTATCGTATACCACCTGCTTGGAGGTCTTACCCATAGCAATGCCGTCGAAGGGGAACTTGGAGAAGCCCTCGGCGTAGCGGTTGACCTCTTCTTCCAGCTTGTACGGCGGTACAGCCCGGTTAATGAGGCCAATTCGGGCGGCTTCCTTGCCGTCCATCATCCGGCCGGTCAGGCAGAGATCGAGGGCGTTGGTGAGCCCGCAGCGAAGTATCATTATGGGGGTGATGGTGAGGTTGGGGATGCCCAGCCTGACCTCGATTTCCCCGAACCGGCAGTCCTCGGCGCCGACGATGAAGTCACAAAGCATGTACATGTCCATAGCTGCTCCGAGCAGGTAGCCGTGCGCCTGGACGACGGTTATCTTGGGGAAGAACAGCAGCTTCATGGCACTCTCGTAGAAGACCTTGCGGTCGAACTTCAACCGGTTCCGCATCGGCGTCCGGGTAGATTTTTCGCCGTGCTTGGGCTCCTTCCAGCCGTAGACGAAGCCGACCTCGTTCAACGGCGCCCCGGCAGCGAGGGCACGCCCCGCCCCCTTGATAATGAGGACCTTGATATCATCGGCATCTTCAACCACCTGCAGCGCCTTGTGAAAATCCTTGACGTTGGTATTCATTGTATCCGGGCTGTTCAAGGTAATGCGGGCGACATAGCCGCTTCTTTCGTAGATAACGTCATCGTATTCCCCCGCCTTTTCGAACTTCAGCATTTTCTACCTCCTGAAATCGTGATTTTCCGGTTTCAATTATTCAAAGACCCCCGCCTGCATAAGCTCGACGAACTCTTCATCGGACATGCCCAGTATCTCGGTGCAGACGTATTCCGTGTGTTCACCGAGAAGGGGGCTGGGCGAGAAAGGTTGCGACGGCGTCTTGGAAAGCAGGAAGCTCTGACCCAAATGAGTAAACATTCCCATCTCGCTGTGTTCCATCGGCCAGTAGATATTGCGTTGATTCAACTGGGGGTCTTCGAAAACATCTTTCGTATTCTTTACGACACCCGCGGGTACCCCCACCGACTGCAGGCGTTCCATTATTTCTTCGGGGGTACACTGCGGCGTCCATTCATCGATTAATGTGTTCAACTCACCCTCGTTCTTTTTCCTATTATCGAATGTGTTAAATCTGGGGTCTGTAATATACTCCGGCTTGCGCATTTCGTTACAGAGACTCGCCCATTCATCGTCATTGGATACAGCTATAGTACACCAGCGGTCTTCGCCTTTGCATGGATAAACGCCGTGCGGGGCGGCGTAAGGGGAAGAGTTGCCGATTCTTTCCGGCTCGCGATTATTAGCGACGTAATCGAGTAGGGCAGGAGCGATGAAATAGATGGCCGTCTCGAACTGCGAGAGGTCTAAAAGCTGACCTTTGCCGGTCTTTTTTCGGTGGTCCAGCGCGGCAATCAGGGCCGCCGTTGCGAAGCGTGGACTGATGCAATCGGTATAAGCGGAAACGCCCACCGGCAGCGGTTCGCCGTCCGGCCAGCCGATAAAGTTGGGCAGTCCGGCGATGGGCACCAGCACCATCCCGAAAGCCGGCAGGTTCTTATACGGCCCCCAGGAGCCGTAGCCGCTCTGCCGCATCATGATGATATCCGGTCGCTCTTTCTTTAGTTCCTCGTAAGAAAGACCCCATTTTTCCATGTTGCCGGGGGTGTAGTTTTCCATGAAGACGTCGCATTCCACTGACAGTCTTTTAGCTATGGCGCGGGCTTCGGGGAGCTGCATGTTAAGAGAAAGGCTCAAAATATTGGAGTTATAATAGTTGAAATAACCGCCCTTGTTATAGTTCGGCACATTGTCTTTATAAGGGGCCGAAGACCTCATGGTGCAGGGTCGTTTGCGTGTTTCCACACGTATCACCGTCGCCCCGTGGTCGGCGAAGAACTTCATGGAAAGCGGGCCGACCACCGCCCAGCAGAAAGCCAGTATCGTAAGTCCGCTGAACACTCCTTCTCTTTTTGCTATCTCCAAAGCCGATACTCCCCTTAGATAACTCCATTCTTTTCAAGCCTGACGATATCTTCCTCTGATAGGCCCAGATCTTTATAGACTTCCCCGTTGTGCTCCCCGATAAGGGGGGCGCGGAACCGCGTGGAACAGTCCATTTCCGATGATTTAACGAACTCCCGCGGATAGGTGATGTTTGCCCCCAGTTCAGGGTGTACGATTTCCTTCCAGTAGTTTCGTTCATTGAGGCATTCATCGTTGAGCAGGTCCTCCATGCTGGAAAGCGGCCCGATGGATACCCCCCTCGGTATCGCCCCTTCCAGGAGCTCGTGGCTGGTGTGCCTGCGGAAGAACTCACCGACCGGTTCGGAAATGTTGTCCATCTCTTCTTTAGTAACCGTGAACATATCGAAGTTATCCCAGTCCATGTTCAACAGAAAATCGGTGGCCAATTCCTCTTCGTTCATCCAGTCCACCAGCGCGCTCAGTGTCTTGGCGCCCGTCCGCCCGCCGATGACGTTGAAAAACACATAGCCGTCCTTGCAGGGCCAGACCTGCCGCTGCCCCACGGCTTTGCTCATGCCGGCGCGAAAGGCGCCGGCCCGTTTCAGGATTCTTTGGTTGAGCTCCCAGGTGGGGATGGCGTTGGCCTGGAACCAGGCGGCGCTCTGCTGCATAGAGACATCGACCTGCTGGCCTTCACCGGTCATCTCCCGGTGGTAATAGGCCATCATAACACCTACAGCCGCATCTGCCCCGGCATGTAGGCATGCCTGAGGCATGCTGATTTGTACAGGAGGGCCGTCGGTCTCGCCAGTCTGGTATAGAGTGCCGCTCATGCCCATGACAACGATATCCGAGTCCTTGTAGTCGCTATACGGTCCTTCCGGCCCGAAGGGGGTGATAGACGCCGTGATAATGTCTTTTTTAATGTTACAGAGGTCGGCGTAGCCCAGCCCCAGGTTGTCCATATAATGCGGGGGAAAAGACTCGGTGACGAAATCGGCTGTCTTGACGAGGTTTTTAAATATCTCCCGGCCTTCCGCCGATTCGATGTCCAGGGTTATACCCCTCTTATTTGAGTTATAGGCAAACCAATACAGACTTTTCTCGGGGTCGGGGATATCTTTCCAGTAATTCCCCAGCCGGCGGGAGGGGTCACCTCCCGGTCTTTCGATTTTAATAACGTCGGCGCCGAGGTCAGCGAGTATCTTACCGCAGAGGAAACCCTTATCATCGGTTAAATCAAGCGCCCGGCAGTTGTCCAGCATAATGCACCTTCGTCATTAATTTGATTTTACTCCCGGTCATTGCGAGCGAAGCGAAGCAATCCGTTTTCCCTGCCCCCCTCCATTGGATTCTGACCTGCGCCGGAATGACATTATAAGTAATCTCCAAATACTATATTTGTTTTAAATACTTTCTGGCAAGGTTTATCGCCTTTTTCGGCTCGACCTGGCTGAGCAGTCCCACCGCGTAGAGGATATACTGCCCGTCGATATAGAAATCGGGTTCTTTTGGTTTAAGGGTAAACGGGTCATTTTCTCTAAACAGGGCGGGCTCCAGTATCTCCCGCTGGTATTTCGAGAATATTATCGGGCCACCGGTGCCGATGATTGTCTTAATGCGGGTCAGGTCTTTGCCCATCTGAATCAGCCTTTCGCCGTTGGGACTGTAGACCACTTCCAGCTTGCCGGCGTGGCGGTCCATGGCAACCTCCACCGTGAGGCTGGTCAGAAGGCGGTGGCAGGCAAGTTCATCTTTCGTTTGAGGGATTTTTCCTTCGTGGAATTTTTTAACGATTTCTTCAAAGCCGGGCGGTATTTCTCTTTCCTTAACTATCTCCATCAGCCTGTCCAGGTTGTATTTCAGCCCCAGGTCGCCTTCTACCGTCCTTTTTTCATAAGGCTCGGGCAGCCCTTTGACAACAGTATCGGCGCGGGTGGGATTGCCGCGGGCGATGGAATGAACATCGGTAGTGGCCCCGCCGACATCGATAACAATAAGCTCGCCGAATCCCTTATCGTCACCGTAGCCGCCGGCAATCAGTTTGGCCGCTTCAAGCACCGCCGAGGGGGTGGGCATAATAACGTCTTTGATAATGGCCTTGGCACGGGCAATGCCCTTGGCCTCAATAATGTTTTTCATGAAGAGCTCGCGTATCTCTTTGTTACAGGGAGCTACGTCCAGCACGCCTATCTCCGGCATGACGTTTTTAGTATAGAGCACGTTTTTACTATTATTCGTGAAGATGTCCTTGATTTCATCGTGAGTCGTTTTATTGCCGGCAACGATTATATTTTTCACGTCCTCGCTGGTGCGAGCGAGCATGCCGGCGTTGTGGATAATGACTTCCTCGTCCCCGCCGTCCGTGCCGCCGGAGAGCAGGATGATATCCGGGGCGGCGGACTCTATCTCCTCTATTTCCTGCCGGGTGAGCTTGTAAGAGTAGCAGCCGATTACTTTAGCCCCGGCCCCCAATGCGGCGTGGTTGGCGGCCTTGCTGGTGAGGTCCGGCACGAAACCGGCGCAAATCATACGCAGGCCTCCAGCGGCGCTGCTGCAGGCTAAAGCCTCCCTCTCCTCCAGATTGCCGATGCCAGTGTCTTTCTCGATTTCCCTGAGGGCTTTACCCAGGCCGACGGTGATATCGGTCTCAACGGTGGAAGGTACACGGGTAGACGCAACGACCTCGGCCTTATTCAGGTCGACGGCGACAACCTTGGTAAACGTGCTTCCGAAATCGATAAGGAGTCTGATATCATCCATAGTCAAAATCGCGGGTTCCCGGTTATTTACATCTTGCCTCTCGCCTTGAGGTCTTCCTTGAGGTCGCTTTCAATCACGGCGACGATGTCCGTCTCGGGCGGGTAAACCCGGTCGAATCCCAGTTGTTTGAACCGGGGTTC
>CAYYVO010000071.1:0-8298 GCA_964475175.1 uncultured Dehalococcoidaceae bacterium
TTCGCAGCATGGGGTGGGAGCCGGCGGCTGCGGACAGCGCGATGACGGTGTTCAGCGGTATCGGGGTAATCGGGGTGATACCCATGGTGCTGTTCTCCGACAAGATAGGTTCCCGGAGAATGGTGATGTTCTTCGCTATCCTCGTCCTGGCCCTGAGCATGGGGCTTATACCGTTTGTCAGTACCACCGGAGTCTGGCTGCTTCTTCTCGCGGGCGGTATATTACGGTCAGGCGTGGCGGCGCTGGGAAACACGCTAATCTTCGAGATAAAAGGGGTGGGGGGAACTTACGGGGGAACGGCCATCGGCCTGACGAACACCCTGGGGATGGTGGGAGCTTTTGCCGCAGCGCCAATCGGCAACAGCCTTACCGCCTTCACCAACGACATGCCCTTGTTTTTCTGGGCTATCCTGGCATTAGTGGCATTACCACTGCTCCTTATGATAAAGGAAACCCGGTCAATACCCGAAAATATCCATTTGCATGGAGAAGCGTAAAAACAGCAGGAGATACGTGCGGTAGCCGGCGTATACCTCTCCCCTATTTTTACGGTGGTTGCCAACGGGGTCATTTTTCATATAGTATGGTAGCACAAAAAGTAAAACGTGCCGCCCCAGCTCGATAGGAGGTTAATATGAGGCCGCTTCAAACAGACCTTTCAATTTACAGTAAATTCAAATTCGAGAGACCGCCTGTAGGTGTTAATTTCTTTTTCCATAAACCGGAAGGAATCGAAAAGCTGGATAAACAACTGGGTCTCTGCGAAATGTTCAACGAGGCCAATAAAAGAGGAAAGCCTTTTTATTTCACCAGGGAGGAAGAAAATTGTATCGGGAAACATTTTCTCGGCATGACGGGCGATTTACCACGCCGTTCCGACGGCGGAATGCTTGGAGTAAAACTTCAAATCTTCCAGGAACCGGCTGCCAACCTCAGGCTCCGCAAATATGTTCCAAGTATGGAGACAGGTTCGGTTAACTATGTCGTTTTCTCGCCGATAGACAAATTGAAGTATGAGCCGGACCTCCTTGTTATCACAGCCACTCCCAGCCAGGGGGAAATTCTATTAAGAGCAATGACTTATTCCACCGGCGAGATGTACGAGAGCCGGGGGACGATAGTCGGCATGTGTTCCTCTGTCTACATTTACCCCTATCTCAGCGGCAAGGTGAACTACATTTCCCCCAGCCTCTCTTACGGCATGACCGGGAGACAGGTCTTTCCGGAGGGATATATGCTGATATCTATCCCCTCCCAGTGGATACCCACCATAACGCAGAACCTTAAGGAAATGAAATGGGTCCCGCCGGGATATACGATGGGCAGAGAAGAGTTCATCGAGTGGGACGTAAAAATAACACAAGAAACGGCCCAGGAGAGTCAGAATCCTTAACCGTCCTGAGTGATTGAGGTATATTCTTAAACGTTTTATCGCTCTATTAAGTACAGTTACCAGTAGCAAACCTCGCTCTTATTACGGGGCATCTGCCACCAGGTATGCTGATACCAACTCATATTATAGCTGAGTGCAATTTTGGTGGTACATAGTCAAACATCTGGTCTGTAGTATAATGATCCAAAGCGATTACCGGGTGGAAAAAGTGGAGTAACAGTCTCTCCTTGAAACAAATGCTGACTATCTTATGCCAATCGCCGGGTCATTGTTCGGCAAGCTCACAAGTAGCGGTAACGGGCATTATAATAGTGTAGTCCCGTTCCGTCAAGGCAGTGGCCGGTATCATCACGGCTATTATCCTTACTTATCTTGCAAATATCACTAATCTGCTCAGTCTTGAACTTAAAATATTTGACAATATAAATATCGCGTCCTATAATAGCGATACTATTGTCTGCATACGTACAATGCAGGCACCTCATTGAACAACAGCGCTATTGGTGCGCGTCTTAAGGAAAACGATGAGGAGTAATCTATATCGGCTAATATTGTACAGATAAGCGTAAAAGTAGAACTCTAAAGGCATTATATCAGCCAGCCCCCATTGATGGCGGATGAACAACAAACTGGAATCAATTGGAAGAAGGGTATCAATAGTGAAACCGACCCTGAAAAGGCCGTATTTTTAGTTTTTTAAATTGACTCTCTAAATCCGCCGACAAAGGAGAGAAATTATGAATCTGTTTGGATTACTGAAAAAAGCAAGTTATATACTCGTCATATCTTTTATCCTCATAATTTCCCCGCTGCTTACTTTATCTAACCCGGTTGGTGGTAATGGCGAGCCAACTGTAACTACCCTCCCCGCCACAAATGTTACCACGAACTCCGCCAGATTAAATGGAAACACGGATGAGCTGACTATAGGGGTCCGCTTTGAATATGGCCTGACAGATGCTTATGGCAGCTTCACAGTTATACAGTCTCCGCCGCCTGGTAATGACTTCTTTGCCGATATCGACGGCCTCCTTCCGGGAACAACCTATCACTTCCAGGTATACTATACTCCCGACTTTGACCAATGGTTGGATAGTAATGATATGACCTTTACCACAGCGGGTGCTGCCGGCGGGTACGTCGGGTACCCGTATATGTGGCCGAAAGTAGTCACTGTTCGCTCCGACGATGTCACCGACACCAGCGCTAGATTAACTGGCGAACTGTTAGCCAAGGGTTCAGCCGAGGAAGTACAGGTCTTCTTTAGATATGGAACAACTGCGAGTGCAACGAATTACCAGCCATCAGGGGGCGGAGGCAACGCTACTCCAGCTCAAGTGTTGACCGGTCCCGGCACTTTCAACGCCGATATTAGCGGCCTCGGTCCTGGAACCTTATATTATTTTCGTGCTGTAGCTAAGGGGGAAGGCATTGACTACGGTATCATCATGACTTTCACTACCGGTCATAAGCTAACAATAAACATGACGGGTCAAACAACCTCAGTGGGCAGCTCAGATAATGGTCAGCTTCTCGGGCCTTTGAACGTAACCTCCGGGGATGGTTTATTCGAATTAAACATACCGGAGGGCACTGTGGTACTGGATAAAGATGGCAACCCTCTCCAGAACATCAACATAAACGTTTCCACTGATGTACCCAACCCGCCTCCGGGCTCCAATATAATCGGCTTTGTCTATAATTGCGAACCTAGCGGAGCCACCTTTGACCCGCCAATAACCCTGACAATGCATTATGACCCGGATGCGTTACCTGAAGGAGTGACAGAGGAAAGCCTGACTATTGCGTTCTGGAACGGCTCAGAGTGGATATTCCTGGAGGGCATCGTAGACACTGTGAACCACACGGTAACGGTAAGTATAAGTCACTTTTCCAAGTTTGCTATGATGCATGAATTACCCACCACGCCACCGGATTCAGAAGGTTCTTCTACATCCGGTGTTTCAACTGCACCGGGTGAGGGAACCCCGTCTACACCTACAACTACATCTCCAGCATCAACTCAACCCGAAGTCACACAAACAACGCCTGAAATTACTGAAACACCACCTGAAGTCACGCCGGAAACGCCCGCGGCTCCACCAGCACCACCTGCAATTCCACCAGCCCCGGCTCAACCGGAGCAGAAGGCCTTTAACTGGTGGTGGATTATCGTTATTGTAGTTGGTCTGGCGATTATCGGCTGGATAGTATTTCGTTTTACCAGAAAACGAGATTGATTTTTATTCTCTGGAAATATATCGGTTTTGAAGATAACCATGAATTATACCCGGTTTTTATCAATCGCTCTGCCGGTGGTAGCCATACCGTCACTGGTTCTTCTGTTCCTATCTCCTGAAATCTCCTCTACCTATGTCCGCGTTGTGGAGCCAATCGCTCTCTTAATTGGCGCTATTCTGGCCCTGCAGGTATCGTTTTTATATCGTAAGCAGCTCAGAGCTGCCTTTATCTTTCTTTCAGCTTTTATGTTTATCTACATGCTGGCGGTTATCATCTTGCCTTTTATTCAGCCCCACGTTGTTGATCATTTTCAAATAACTGTCTTGTCCATTCAGATTTTCTGCTACTGTATGCTTATCACATTCTGCGTTTTACTTCTCAACGTGATTGATATCAGGCGTCTTGATACCGTGGGATGGATAATTTTTAGTGTGATTTTCGCAATCTCCATCTTCGTCGTCATATATCCTGTCTGGTCCTCAATCAGGGATATCACCCATCAAGACCTGCCAGTAATTTTATACTTGTTCACTCGAGTTGTTGATGCCGGCCTGGTAATCGTTCTCATGCCGGTGGTCTGGCTATATGTTCAGTACTTGAGAACTCAGAATAAACAGAGCTTGACATTCACAGTCATTATTTTTGGTATCGTCTGGAGCACCATAGCCGACTATATATTCGAGGTTTTTTACCAGGAATCGCTGCAAACGTTTATGGGAGGTAACCAGCTGGGTGTTGCTGTTCCGGAAATGCTGTATCTCTATGGCTACCTGATAATTGCCGTGGGACTGTATGCCCACCTCAAGCAGGATGAGTGGGGATACGACATTATTGACAAGGCCATGGGAGGCGAACTCAGCGCTGGCGGAAGTGGATAATGGAAACCATTGATAGAATTGTTGACCAGGCATGGGCATCGGTCCTGGACAGGGCTATGAAGAAACGGGATGTATTGCGGCCCGGTATAGGCGACGATATTGACATTTATGTTCCTCAGTCGCGGCTGCTATCTCTGACCGGGTCGAATCTCGCCATGCCTAAAATACTCTACCTGTCTGCCCAATCATCAGCACAGAGGAATGCCTATCTTATCGCCAGAAAGCTCGGCATGCCGGCCGATTACTTCTGGAAGTTTGAGTTATGGCCCAAGGACAGAGCTTTTTCAACCCTGGAGAAGATAATCAACAGGATATTCTCGTCAATCATGAGTCAGGCCCATGAAGGAAACCTGATAATCGCGGGCCTTGATGTTGAGCCGCTTCGAATTCAAATCAACTTTAAGGATTGCGCTGAGTGTGCCGGTATAACAGGACTTAATCATGCCGTGTGTTACTATCACGCCGGGGTCTTTTCCGGGATTATTTCAGCTCTGATTAACAGGGAACTTGATGGCTATGAAACGGGCTGCTGTGCCTGTGACCATGAATCGTGTGAATTTGTTATCGGCGACAAGACAGATGACTTCATCAAGAACGGCTTTAATACCTTTATATCTCCGCCGGATGTCAAGGCAGACTTATCGGCACGCCTGGAGAAAAGCCTGAACAATCTCCCCGTGCGGTCTCTTGGTAACCTGGTTGATGTAAACTATCTTCAATTAGTCGTGGCCGCGACATTAGTTACCAACCCCAAGCTTTTTGCTTCAACACATTTTGAAGTTGGTTCTCAACTCGGGCGTAAACTGGCTGCGGACCTGCTCAAATTCTCCGGGCAACCGGGGCTTGAGAATATAAGTAACCACTACCTGAAGCTGGGCCAGCTCAGCATTAATATCAAAGAGGCTCCGCCTCAACTGGAACTCGTGATTAGAGAATGTGCCGAGTCTGTTGGCGAAATCAAGCAGATAGAAATGATGTCCTTCCTGCTCGGTGAACTCCAGGGACTGGCTTGCGAGCTGACCAAGACAGAGATGGTGATTAAAGAAAACCGCCTTGAGGAGGATACGCTTACACTGATCCTGGTACCGGCCGGTAATTAATCCCCAGCGGGATTCGTCGCCGCTGGTCACGATATTTAGCAGGGAACCCCGGGCAGGCAAGTCATTGATTTCCTGCAGGCATCCAATGTATACTTTAACTTACTGTCCACAACGTCACGGCAACAGACAACGGAGAGTGGTTGAGGTGGATATTAAGCTAATGATGGCTGAAAAATAATCACCATGAGACCGGAGCGGCTAGAGAAGGTCATCCCGTTAGCCCTGATTTCCATATTTGCTGTACTGATTGGCTTCAGGGTTACCGGCGTAATTCCGTCCATCCTGGCCACCGGTGAGTTTGAGGTTTCCCGGACTATTTTTGTCGATGCCGGTATCGGTGGACTGCTATCCGTGCTGGCCATTGTCATCTCTCTAACCCTTATGGGTATTCAATTTGCCTCCCAGGAATACACCCACCGCGTCATGAACACCTATCTTAAAAGCTACATGCTCTGGTCAATGATAGGTATCTATTTGGCCACGATTCTGTACAACCTCTATATGACCGCTTTTTTAAAGATTCCGGTTGATACCACGTATGCCGATGTGTCGGTGATGCTGCAAAGTCTCTGTCTCATCATGCTCATCCCGCATTTTGTCATTGCGGTGATACATCTCCGGCCCGACTTCACCATCAATATAATCGTGAACTCGGTGGATGAGGAATATATCCTGGCCATCGAGAATTTCATTCAAACAGGTAAGGGGCAGGTGCCCACTAATGTAGACCGTCTGCTGCCGGCTGTAGAGATTATCGAGAAGTCCATCTCGAGGGGCGACCGGGCCACGGTGAGGGTGGCGCTGGATGAGCTCTATAACTGCTACCGTAAGTTTGTCAACCCTGAGAACGAGGCCTGGATACCTCGATACTTCCTGGATTACCTGCTGAGGATAGGCCGAGAGGCAATAATGGAGACTGATGATGACTCCCTGGTTCAGATATTAGACATATTGGGTGAAATCGGGAGTTCCAGTTCGGCGATAGAAGTAGTCCACCTGGTCATCGATGACATCAGCATAATAGGGCTCGGAGCCTTAAAAAAGGACTTCGAAGCTGCCGTTGAGCAGACGGTTGATTCGTTTCAACTCATTCTTAAATCAAGTACCGGTGAGGAAACTTCCAATAAGATATTCGACTCTCTCGATGAGCTGTCGGAGCAGCTCTTCTCCATGGACAAGAAGCGCCTGATTAGATATCTGATTGGCCGTCTATCAGGACTGACAGAAATGGCGGTAGAGAGAAAAGATAGCGTCATTATCACGAAATGGAGCACCGTACTCGAGGAGATAGGCCGTAACGTCGTTATACGCAAGCAACGGGCGGCGGTGCACGAGACCATCCAGGCTTTCTACCAGATGGGGATCTTGGGGGCTAAGAACGAACTGGACGTAACCCGATATGCCATCGAGCCTCTGCTCAGGATAGAGCGCGAACTCAGTCCGGATGACCGGGAGCTGATAAGCGAGGTCGAGTACGCCAGGAAAGAAATTGAGAAAAGCACACAGAAACACACCCCAAGCGGCGAGGGAGAAGGCTCCATTGATACCAAGGATTTGTGGTAAGAACCTGGACTGGCATAAGAAGCCCCCGGGATTAATTCCGGGGGCTAATATTATTCCTGGTGGAGACGGGGGAGACCCCTTCTCTCCTTGAATACACTATTGAGTACGTCAATAACTGGTGATTATCATCGTATATCTGATGCAGATTAGTAAGAGTACAACAATCAGTTCGTTACAAATCTAATCATAATCACCCGGTTCATCCGGAAGCCCGCACGTTCCGTCGGCGCATTCAGAATTGGACGTATTAGCGCGCCATTTATCTACAGATGCGCTGCCCGCATAGCCGTAATCCGCAACCTTCCACAGGGGACTTGTCTCTCCGCCTACGACTATGATATTAATGCGGTCCGGATTATGATAGGGAGCTATCAGGGCATCATCAGGGAGCTTTTTCCATGAGGCATAAGGCTCTACTCCCTTGTAAGCCTCAGAGGCCACCAGCATATCTATATAATCCGTTTTCCAGTACTGCCCTGCCGTCATCTTGATGTTCTCCGACATCCAGCGGGCTAAATCCTGCTTGGTATTAAACCCGTCGTTCTCCTTAAGATTACTGGCCACCAGCGGGTCCATGATGATAGTAGCCGCGGAACCAAGCGGTGGCATTACCGCCAGCTGTATATTCAATTCCTCTCCTACCGAGCGTTTCGAAGCTGCGCCGGCGCTATTGAGATAAGACCATCCCCTGAATATACTGACAATGCTCTCCTCGGCTTTGAAACCTTTCCCGACATGGAAAGGCTCCCAGACGCTCCTCTCCTCGTTTTCGCCGGCGCACATGTTATTGTAGGTGTGATTGTTCCCCTGGGAGCTCCATAGGGTCTGCTTGGGTTTAGCAAATCCGTGACAAATGCTCATCAATGTCCAGGCCCTTCCGAGCACCGAATTCGCCATGTTTACCGCACTGTACGCGCCGATACCGCAGTTCATACCAATCTCGTTGCGTATTGGCCCGTTCACCAGGAGCATCGCTTCGAAGGCCGTTGTCGAGGGCATCAGCGACGGCTGCCTGGTAGACGCAATAGCCAGTATTACCGGGAAATACTCCGGCCTGGCGCCGGTCATTACCGCGATAACAGCGATGTTGGTGACGGTGTATTTAACTACCTTTCTGGCACTG
>CAYYVO010000072.1:0-8181 GCA_964475175.1 uncultured Dehalococcoidaceae bacterium
GATTTCCGGGTTACCCTTTACCGATAGACCCCTGATCGGCTTATTATCTGGCTTTTTATCTTTGGTTGGTGTAACCATGTGTATACTCCACCTCCTTAGTTATACATCTTTGTTATCGTTATTTTCTCATTATAGTAACGCTATTTCATGGTGTTTTATCAGCGTATCGCTCCCAGTAACACCTCCTTTATTCAGAGTTACCACGGATAACCGAAGTAATTATTTATAGCACTCACAGAGGCTTTTTATTAAGGCATAGCGGTCATCTACCACCTGTTGCAGTGCCTCCAGGCCGTCCTCTTTCAGGTGGGAGAATTTCCGCATCAGCTTGGTGAGCTCCGTGACGGGTTTAGGATTGGCGACCTCAAGCGTAAACCTTGGTTTACCATCCTCGGCCTCCCAGAGCGGGAAGTAGTTGGTCCTGACGGCGGTGCGGCATACTTCAATGGTCATGTTGGAATCGATTCGCCAGCCCACCGGGCAGGGAGAGAACACGTGAAGGTAGACAAATCCCTCCTTTACCTTTTCCTGGGCTTTTTGCAGCTTCTTGGCGAAGTCCTCGAGATGGCTCAAGGTAGCCGTAGCCGTATATGCCGGCTTGTGCATAAGCATAACTAAAGGCATGTTCTTGGAACCGGTCGGCTTACCGCGCCCTACTTTCCCGACGGGGGTGGTCGTGGTGGCTGCCCCCAGCGGCGTGGCGCTGCTTCTCTGGTTGCCGGTGTTCATATAGCCCTCATTATCATAGGTAAGGTAGATAATATTCTCGCCTCTTTCGGCGGCCCCGCTTAGTGGCTGGAAACCGACATCGGTCGCGCAACCGTCGCCGGTGAAGCAGACGACGGTAGCATCCTGACCTGTCCTCCGGTAATACCTGGCGAGTCCGGTAGCCTTGGAGGGAACTCCGGTCATCACGGAAGCCAGGTAGGCCTGTTTATGCCAGGCCCCTATGTTCTGTCCGTGTAATACCGGTGCCGCGCAGCCGGGCGTACCTACAAATACCATGTTTTTCCCCAGTACTTTCGGGACGAACCTGGCGGTTAGCTCCAGCGGACAGCCGGCGCACCAGGCAACACCGCCCGCGAACTGGTCTTCCTGACTAAAATAGTCAAAAACCCTGTTTCTTTTCTTAGTTGCTTCTGCCATTTTATATTTCCTCCATCGGTATCCAGGTAACATCCTGGTAGGGTTTACCCTGTGCAGCGGCATTAACTTCATCCACCACTCTCTCTATATGAGGTACGGTGATATCTAGATTAGCCAGACCGTCGATATAGCTCATTATGGGGACTATGCCGATTTCAGGAGTCAGGGCTCTCAATTCCGTGCATATGGGACCGTATTTCCAGCCGAATGCAATGCTCCGGTCGATAACGCCTATGGCTTTTTTGCCTTTAAGCACCTCAATAAGCCGCTCGGTGGGGAAGGGGCGGAAGATTCTTAGCTTTACCAGACCTACTTTTACACCCTCTTCTCTCTTGGTATCGACGACCGTACGCACAGTACCCGTGGCGCTGCCGGAGGCTACCAGAATGATATCGGCATCATCGGTGCGGTACTCTTCAATCTGACCTCCGTAGTAACGCCCGAAATAATCACCGAAGGCTTTATCTATTTCATCTACCTTACCCTTGACTCGTTCCAGAGCCTGGCAGTGCTTATAGCGGGCTTCAACATAGCCCATCTCCATGCCGTGAGTACCGCAGCCGATAGAAACCCCGGGAACCAGCTTCTGCCGTTCCGGCTGCTCTTTAAGTGGCGCCAAGAAGGCATCGACGTCTTCAATATTAGGAATTTCCACAGCTTCGGCAAGATAGGACAGATAAAAACCGTCGTAGTTCACCATTACGGGTAGCAGAATATCTTTGTCCTCTGCCAGCCGGTAAGCCATGATAATCTGGTCAAGGATTTCCTGGTCGTTTTCCACGATTATCTGAACCCATCCCGTGTCCCTGGCAGAAACCAGGTCCTGCTGTCCGGATGAAACGCAATGTATACCGGGTGTCTCCCGATTGGCATTCACCATTACGATAGGCGCCCTGAAGCCGGAGGCTTCCTGCAGGGCATCATACATGAAAACCAGTCCGTAAGACGACGTGGCGGTGGCTACCCGCGCGCCGGCGACACTGGCGGCCAGGACGACGTTCATCGCCGAGTTTTCACCTTCAACTTCTACATATTCAGCATCCAGAACACCGTTAGCTACGAATTGTGCAAGCTGCTCCGCCAGCTCGCTCTGAGGAGTTATGGGGTATGCCGCCACCACCTCCGGCCGGCAAAGCATGGCACCGTAGGCGGCGACAGCATTGCCCGTTATTACCATAATCTGACTTTTCTGAGCACTAACCATCGGCAAACTCTCCTTCCGGAACCATAGTAATGGCTTTCCGCGGGCATTCCGTGGCGCAGATACCGCAACCCTTGCAGAAAGCAAGGTCGGCTTCGTAATGGTCATCTTTGTCTCTCATGCACTGCGGGGGGCAGTAGAGTGAACAGAGCCCGCAGTAGTTACACTTTTCCATGTCCAGAACCGGCCGCTCCGTCCGCCAGCTGCCGGTGTCCAGGCACAGCAGCTTTTCATCGGCATTAGACCAGGCACTTTCCGTTCTAAAAATCATCTTATGTTTGATTACCATTTAGTAACCTCCACTTCTTTGTATCCCCTCTCGGCGCTCTTCAGGTTTCGCTGGAGGATATCACCGCTGAGATAATCCGGCAGGCAGGAGAGGAGAGAGTCCAGCTTAAGCCAGCCGGAAGCTGCGGCAAAAGCGCCCAGGAGGCAGGTATTGGGTATATCCCTGCCGATTTCATCGACAGCTATCTGGGTAGCATTTACGACACCGCCTATTTTCAGATTTTCGTCGGGTTGTTTATCCAGCTTCTTCGAGCTATTGATAATGAGAATCCCTCCCGGTTTCAGACCGGTAAAAAGCGTGGGCAGTGTCATCAGCCCGGGGTCGATAACCAAAAGGGCATCTGGCGTATATATCTGCGTCTTTTCCCGTATCGGTTTATCATCAACGCGGGTAAAAGCCACCACCGGCGCGCCGCGCCTTTCGAAGCCGTACATAGGAAAGCTGGCTACAGACTTGCCTTCAAGTACGAAGGCGCTTGCCAGCATTCTGGCTGCCATAACGGCTCCCTGTCCACCCCTCCCATGAATCCTTATCTCTTTCACAGCTCTAACATCACCTCTTTTCTCTTATTCAGCGCGAGCAAATGCAGTTCACGCTGTAAAACCAGTAAATTTACGTAGAACAACCCGGCATCAGGTATTATTGGCTTTTCCGGTGGTTTTAGCAATCTTCGGCAAGAGGGCCTCTCTTATTTTTCTCATGATATCCACGAGTTCTTCAACATGCTCTTTATCCAAGCATGATAAAGCCTCGCGGCTCAACTCCTGAGCAATGGGATTAAGACGGTTAGCTTCGTTCCAGCCTTTATCTGTAATGACGACCTTTACCGACCTGCGGTCGTCGGTGGACGGCTCTCTGCGGACGACACCCTGCCTCTCCAGGGTATTTATCACAGCCGTTATGGAATTTTGCTCACGGAAAACGCTCTCCGCAATTTCCGAAGGCGTCATCTCGCCGCCGTTCTTGAACAGCGTGCTCATGATGTTGAACCTGGTAAGGGTGGCGTCGTACTGCTTAAGCTCAACTTCAAGATATCGCGCCATTACCTCGAAAGATGTCAGGATAGATAAAAGCGTACCCAGCGGGGTTTTATCGGTTCTCTTGTTTACTTCGCTAATGGTCATGAGTTTACTTTAACGCTAAGAAGGGGGAGATAAAGAATGTTCCATCTAGAATTATATTATAAGGAATTTACAGTAAATGTCAACAACAGGTTACTATCAATTCCCCCGAACTTCGTTATTACTTTTTGTATATAACGGTTAGATTTTGTTCCATATGGAATGAACATAATATCGTGATATTCAAAGTACGGCGGCTGGTTCCAGATACATTATTTGCTAATTCCGGTGGATTTTGAGTATATTTATTGTGGTCGGTAACATGCCGGCCGTAACAAACATCCGATAAACAGAGAGGTATGTCCCATGAGCAATAGCGAATACTGGAATCCCATTCTGGAAACTCTCCCGTTTGAGAAACTACAGCAACTGCAACTGAAAAAGTTCCAGGATATTTTTACCTGGGCTTATGAGAACTCAATATTTTACCACAAACTCTATAGCGATGCCGGCATGGAACCCGGCGATATTCGCACTTTCGAAGATATCCGTAAAGTGCCAATGATTGAAAAGTCCATGATGCGGAGTGTCCAGGGAGAGGGCAAAGAACCCTTCCCTTATGGAGATATCCTCTGCGTACCGCTGGAGGATGTCACGGACTACCGGCAGACCAGCGGCACCACGGGTCAGCCGGTCTACCAGGCCGATTCCTGGCAGGACTGGGAGCACAGCACCGAGACTTACTGCTACGCTCTTTATGCCCAGGGGTACCGCGCCAGTGACCGTCTTTTCGTGCCCTTCGGCTATAACATATTCATCGCCTTCTGGGCTTACCATTATGCCGGCGAGAAACTCGGCTGCGAGGTTATTCCCGGCGGCGTCCTGAATACCGAGGCCAGAATCCTTAAAATGCAGGAGCTTCACGCTACGGCCATGGGCGCCACACCCACCTACGTGCTGGGTATGGCCGAGACGGCCAGGAATATCGGTATCGATCCCGTTAAAGACCTGCAAATCAGGAAAATCACCGTGGCCGGCGAGCCTGGGGGCAGTATCCCCGCCACCCGCAAGAGGATGGAGGATGCCTGGGGCGCCAAGGTCTACGACCAGGTAGGCAGCACCGAAATAGGACACTGGGGCTGGGAATGCCGCCAACAGGCCGGCCTGCATGTCAATGAGGGTTTCTTCCTGGTGGAGATTGTTGACGTGGATACGGGCGAATGTATCGATAAGCCCGGCAAGAGGGGCAAGATGGTGGTGACGTCTTTCAATCGCATGGCACAGCCGTGTATCCGGTTCGACGTCAAGGACCTGATTCAGTGGAACTCGCAGAAATGCGATTGCGGGCGGACTTTCCGGCTGCTCGAAGGCGGTCTCATGGGACGCGCCGATGATATCACCAAGGTCAAGGGCGTCTTGCTCTCCCCGACGGCTATCGAGGAAGTGGTCAGGGATATCCCGCAGCTCAGTAACGAGTACCAGGTGGTCGTAACCAAGAAAGGTGATATCGATGATATTACCCTCAAGGTTGAAATACTGCCCGAATATAAAGATGACGAAGCTAATATCAGGACAGTCCTGACGGACCAGCTGAGATTAAAGACCAATCTGGGCTATAAGATTGAATTCCACGAGTACGAGAGCCTGCCCCGGTCCCAGACCAAGTCACGCCGGTTCCAGGACCTGAGACCCAAGCTACACTAGGGAAAGATACAAGTTAAAAGGTACAAGTATCAAACGAGGCGGTATATATTTGTATCTTTTATCTTGGTTATTGGTTATTAAACAGCAGGAGCTTAAAAATGGCACAGGAATACGATATCAAAGCAATGGCGGCGAAAATCAACGCAATCAGGAAGGACGCCGAAGCGCTGAAGGAAATTTCCGGCGGGATTCCGGCCGTTGACCGCAATGCCGACCGCATTCTGGCGAACGTGAAGATGCTGGAGATAGACATCAGCGACGTGGCGGAAATGGCGGGGAAATAAAAACGGCCGGTTAACAGGAGGAAAAATGTTCATCGGGCTTGTTTTATTAGCCGTCGGCGTTATCGCCCTGCTGGTTAAAACAGGGGTTCTTTCCGGGTCGGTATGGAGCTATACCTGGCCGACTATTCTGATAATTCTCGGGCTGACATTCTTATTCGGCAGAATATTCCGGCGAAGGCCCTGGCGCTGGTTCGGGGGCTTCCCCTGGGACGACAAGGATATCCGCAGGAAAGACTGATAACAGGCTTCTTATGTCCTTTGCTTCCGCCCTGCAGGTTATATCCATAAATCGAAACTAAATCCCGGCGACTAAAGATAATCCTTTTTATCCAGCCAGGCTCTCTGAGGATAACCGCCCTCCCGTTTAGCTTCAGCCGGTATCCCGGCGGCTCCGGCACGTTCTCGAGTCGTGCGATTTTTTATATAGAGAAACAATATGCAGGATTATACCGAAAGATTAGGTTACGCCCCACTGGGCAGACTGCTGCTCAGTTTAAGCGTGCCCAGCATGGCGGCAACCATAACGATGAGCCTCTACAACATCGTCGATACGTTCTGGGTTGCCCGGCTGGGTCACGAGGCTATTGCCGCTTTGACGATAGTCTTCCCCTACCAGATACTATTTTTTGCGGTGGGTGGCGGTACCGGTATCGGCATCAGCGCCCTCGTTTCGCGGCGTTTCGGGGAGAACAATATCGAGGCTACCAATCATGTCGCCGGCCAGATATTCCCGCTCAGTATTTTCTGGGGCTTTCTTTTCATGATTGCCGCCGTTTTCTTCTCGCAGAGCATCCTGACCGCTTTCGGGGCCACGCCGGATATCCTGGAATTCAGCACCCAGTACCTGGTAGTTACCTCCTACGGGGCGCCGCAGATAATATTCGCCCTGATTATCGGCAACCTTATTCGCGGCTCCGGTGACGCCGTGAAACCGATGATTATCATGATTTCCGCCAGCGTTTTAAATATTATCCTGGACCCGCCGATGATTCTCGGCATCGGGCCTTTCCCGGAGATGGGTATTCGCGGGGCGGCACTGGCGACGGTTATCGCCCAGTCCTGCGGGGCATTAATCGGCCTTTATTACTTCGTGGCAAATAAGACGGCTTACAGGATAAGGTTCCACCACCTTGTCCCGGATATGTCAATCCTGCGTGATATCTACCGTGTCGGGGCTCCGACATCGATAATGGAAGTCACCGAGAGCCTGAGTTTTATTCTGTTTAACAAGGTGGTGTCTACTTACGGATCGATTGCTATCGCTGCGGTAGGACTGGTGCTGCGTATCTCCGACCTCGCTTTTATGCCGGTCATCGGATTATCTCACGGTCTGCTTCCTATCATCGGATTTAATTTCGGTGCGAAAAACTTCAAGCGACTCTGGAAATCGGTACTGCTGGCATCGGTCGGTATTGCCCTGCTGCTGGCCGTCATCACCATATTCATTGAGATTTTCACGCCGCAGCTTATCGGAATATTCAGTAAAAATCCGGAATTGCTGGATGTAACGATACCTTCGATGCGCATCATGCTCGCCACGATGCTGCTTATAGGACCGAACATCATGTTCGTTACCGCGTTCCAGGGGCTTTCCCAGGGCACGATAGCACTGGTGCTTTCACTGG
Source organism: uncultured Dehalococcoidaceae bacterium (assembly GCA_964475175.1). Lineage (GTDB taxonomy): Bacteria > Chloroflexota > Dehalococcoidia > Dehalococcoidales > RBG-16-60-22 > CAYYVO01. Next base: position 7,311 of record CAYYVO010000072.1, read on the forward strand.
TGCGGCAGTTTATATTGTTTGTGCCGCTGCTTTTCCTTTTCTCTTATTTGTTCGGTCTGAACGGGGTCTGGGTATCGCTGCCGGCCTCGGATATCCTCGCCTTTATCGTGACGTTTGCCTTTATTTACCGCGAATACCGGAGGCAGAAAGCGGCGGGTGAATGGTCTTAAAGTCCTTTGTCGACGGGTTGATACCGGTTCACCCAATCCCGAATAACCCCATCGCATTCTCGGTGGTAGCCTCCGCTACCTCCGCCTCACCCACACCCTTTAACGCCGCCGCACCTTTTAACGACCTCAGCACGTCCGCCGGACTGGACGTAAACTCGTTTTCGGTGCCGCGCTGGTATATCACCGGGCAGTCCGTCTCCAGTAGCATTCGTTCCAGCGGTATCTCCTTCACCGCCCGGCGGTGCTCATCATGGTACTCCACGGCAGGCGTCACCGAGATATAGTAGCCCCTCTCCACGATTTCCCGCAGGACGCTGGACGTGCCCGTGTACCAGTGGAACACCGCCTTTTCCACCCCCGCCCCCACTACAGCGTCCAGGGCGTCGCGCCAGGCGTAGCGGGAATGGATGAGCGCCGGCTTACCATGGGCGCGGGCTATCGCCAGTATCTTGCCCAGCACCAGCTTTTGCAGGTCTTTGCCGGCGGCGGCCCTGACCCGCTTATGATAGTCCAGGCCTATCTCCCCCACCCCTACCGCTTTATCGATGTGTGACTCGATGAACTCCAGGTTGGCGTCGATTTCCAGCTCCTTGATAAACCAGGGGTGCCAGCCCAGCGCCGGGTAGACATAGCCGTTATACCGCCTGGCAAGTTCAAGCACCTTTTGGTTCGACTCCAAACCAGAGCCGACCGCTATAATC
>CAYYVO010000073.1:0-8170 GCA_964475175.1 uncultured Dehalococcoidaceae bacterium
GAACCGAGTGCTCTCACCAACTGAGCTAACTGCCCGCGTGCATATCAATTCTAAGCAATATACAGCGTAAAATCAAGCCGTAATCGCCCATTTTCTATAACAGATTATCCGACGAGGTTGACGGTAACCTGCGGAAACCTGTATGATGTGGCGGAAACTGAACATTACATCGTAAGCTGCCGATTTCACGGAATGGTGGAGAGGTAATAGATGCTCAATATCATCGTTTGCGTCAAGGTAGTCATGGATCCCGAAGCGCCCGTCTCTACTTTTAAAATCGACCCCCAGGAACGCCGCGCCCTCCCCGGCCAGGGGGTCCCACCGGTATTGAATCCCTAAGATGAAAACTGCCTTGAGGCCGCCATCAGAATCAAGGAATCGCAGCCGGCGAAAATAACCGTAATCAGCGCCGGTAAGTCCATCCCCAAGGCGGTAATTAAAAAGGCTCTGGCTGTGGGCGCCGATGAACTGGTTGTCCTCGAAGACGATTCCTTCGAAGACATTGACGCTCATACCACCGCCTGCCTCCTCACGGCTGCCATCAAGAAACTGGGCCAATACGACCTCATTCTTTCCGGCAGGATGGCGGCGGATACCAACGCCGGGGAGGTAGGTCCGGGCATAGCCGAGATGCTTGGTATCCCAGGTATCACCGTCGCCCAGAAAGTAGAGGTCAATGGGGATACCGCCATAGTTGATAGGGCCCTGGCCGACGGTCATGAGGTGCTCGAAGTGTCTCTGCCCTGCCTGGTTACGATCAGCCATGAAATCGGCGAGTTGCGTTCGGCCACGGTCAAGGGGCTCATGGCGGCACAGAAACAGCCCTTCACCACCTGGAAGGCCGAAGATTTAGCTATAGACCCGGCTTCCATCAAGCAGAGCCGACCCCTGAAATTGTTTATACCTGAAAGAGCCGTGGACTGTGATATGATTGCCGGTGAAACTCCGGAGGAAACCGGAGCAAATCTGGCTTTGAAACTCCGCGAGTCAAAACGAATCTAACTCCTGCTTATCAAGTGATTACACGAAAAATAATTAAAAATAGGAGGTCTGGAAAGTGTTAGACCAGTCCAGTCAATGGTACAAGCTGCAGTACCCCGAATGTTTCGTCGATGAGGAAGCGCGAATGATGCAAAAGGCGATGGCCGATTTTGTGGACAATGAAATCATGCCCGTCCGCGATAAAATCGATGACGATTTTACGCACCAAGAAATTATCAATCCCATTCTCAAGAAACTACAGGTAGACCTCGGCTGTCAGAAGAACATGATACCCGCTGATTACGGCGGCAATGAAATGCTTTCCATAGTTGCGGGTGCCCTGAAGCAGGAGCAGATAGCCCGCGGCGACTACGGTATCAGCATGCACAGCGCCGTGACCGACTGGGGATGGACGCCGGCCGCGCTGGCATATCTCATGGCGCCTACACCGGAGGCGAAAGCCTGGGCTAAGGCCGTTCTGGATGAGTTTGCGCCCGCTTTCGTCGGCAGCGAGCATAAAGCCGCCTGCTTTAACATGAGCGAAGTCGAGTCCGCCTGCGATATCGAGAACATCACCAACGAGGGGAAAACCATTGGCGTGAGGGCCAAGCTCGAAGGCGATGAGTGGGTCATCAACGGCAACAAGTTCTGGGCATCCAATGCCGGTGTGTCCGACCTCAACTGTGTTATCTGTAATAACGACCCCAGCCTGGGGCTCGACGCCTTTTCCCTGATTTACGTGCCCGAACCCTGGCCGGGCGTCTCCCATGGCAAATTCGAGGTCAAGTGCGGCATGCAGGCCGACAGGAACACCTCCACGTACTTCGATAACGTCAGGGTCCCCAAGGAATGGGGCCTCCAGGGTCCGGTGGCCTGGTCTATCTTTGAAAACACGGTATCGGCACCCATGCCCCTGAACTCCGGGCACGCGGTTGGTATTGTGCAGGGTGCCTTCGACGTTCTGCTGGAATACACCGGGGAGAGGGTGGCCGGCGGCAAGCCCATCAACCAGCACCTCTCGGCGGCGATGATACTCGGTGAGATAGCATCATTCATTACGGTGGCAAGGGCCGCTTACCTGGAACTGGCCCACGAGTACGACCAGATGGATATATACGGTATGTGGAATACTAAAAGCATGGTTGCCAAGGGGCATGCCGTGCATGCGTATATTACCCGGACTGCCTCGGAGATGATTCTCAAGGGTATGGAGCTGATGGGTTCCTATGGCTACGTCCGCGAGAACCATTATGAAAAGTACTACCGCGATATCCCGATAGCCAAACTGGTGATGGGCGGCAGCCATATAGGTTACTTTTCCGCTTGCCGTCAGTTTTATGACCTGGACTACACTTCGTTCGGGCCCGGTAAGCTCGAAGACCCGACAAAGAGTAAAAAGTGAGGAAAAAGCTTTGTCATTGCGAGCGTAGCGAAGCAATCCGTTCATCAGGATTGATGTAAATTTACGGATTGCCACAGGCTTCACCCTCGCAATGACATTTGAAATCATGATAGAAGGAGGCCGGGGAAATGATAGAAGCCGTTAAAAGCAAGGTGGTGGAGGAACTCGAAATAATCGTCGGTAGTGAATTCGTATCCACCAATCAGGCAGACCTCTATGTTTATTCATACGACCTGACACCGGCAGAATCGAGATGGCCGGATATGGTCGTCCTGCCGGAATCAATTGACGAACTCAAGGCTATACTCAGCCTTGCCAACCGTGAGAAAGTGCCCGTCGTCCCTTACGTGGCCGGCGGCAATGTCGGTGGGCTGACTATCCCTCTGGAAGGCGGTATCATCCTCGACCTCAAGCGGATGAACCGCATAATCGAGGTCAACGAGACGGACATGTACGCCGTCGTCGAACCCGGTGTGAGATTCGGGCAACTCAAGGCCTACCTGGACAAGCACCACCCCACCCTCAAATACACCTACGCTTTTTCGCCCCCTGCCACCGGTGTCATGACCAATGCCATCGTGCAGGGACTCGATAACCTCTCCTTCCGCTACGGTGCAGCTTCGCACTGGGTAAGCGGACTTGAAGCCCTGCTGCCTACCGGGGAGCTGGTGAAAATCGGCTCCTGCGCCGCCAGTAAAACCTGGCATGCCATAGCCCCCTTCCCCGAGATAGATGGACTCTTCCTCGGCTGGCAGGGCACCACGGGCGTGGTTACCAAGATGGCAGTGAATCTCTGGCCTAACCCCAAACATGGCTCGGCCATCACCTTCATGTCCATGGACATGGAAGGCGCCAATGAAATTTTCCAGGCTATAATCCGCACGCGCATCCCTGACGACCTTATCGGCACGTCCTATGCCCTGAACAAGGTGGGCATGGCGGCCTACGCCCACGAGAAAGCGCCCATGTACCCGGCGATACACCGGGAAACCGGCGAGCCGGAGTTCGTCATTACGGCAGAGCTTACCGGCAACACCGAAAACGAGCTCAACGCCAAGGTAGAGGCCATCGATGAAGCCGTCAAGGCAAGGTGCAAAGACTATAAATATACGGGGCCGGATACCGTCCCCAGCACCACCGCCGATTTCCCCATGCAGGCGCTGGGGGTGCTCAGTTCCGGCGGCGGCCTGATGTGGGTGGGCACCTACGGCCCGATGAGCCGGTGGCTGGAAACCGCAAAAAAGGGCTGCGAGTTACAGGACAAGTACGATATCTCCCGCAGCTGCTATACCCGCATTATGAACGAAGGGCATTTCGCCGGGCTGCGCTGGATGCTTCCCTACGATAAAGGCGATCCCGACCTGGTAAGGAGAATCAAAGACCTCTGCGATGAGCAGCTCGACCTGGTGCTGGAAACGGGCTACATACCGTACAAGACGCCGGTCTGGGCGGTGAGGAGACTGGAGGAAAAGGCGGGGCCTGAATGGCTGAAGCTTCATAACAGAATTAAGAGTATGATGGACCCTAATAATATCATGAATCCCGGCCGCTGGGGCATGCCCCGCGAGTAGCTGTCAGTTAGCTTTAAAGGAGAAACAGAATGGTTCTTGAAGATTTGAAGCAATACCTCTATGGATGCACCCACTGCGGCACATGTAAGGACGTCCTTAACATATTCGCCCCTGCCTGCCCGTCCGGAGAGAAATACCAGCTTGAGTCGTATTTCCCGTCGGGGAAAATGCTGATAGCCCGGGGAATCGTCAACGGGGAACTAAATCTGGATGACGATGACATAAGGGAGAGGATTTACGCCTGCACCGGCTGCCTTTCCTGCGAGCAGCAGTGCGGCGTCTATCACCACCAGCACATCTTCGAGACGGTCCAGGCCATGCGCACGGAAGCTGTAACGCAGGGGGCACTCAATCCCGCCTATATGGTGATGATAGAGAGCCTGAAGAAAGACGATAACGTGTTCGGGAAACCCAAGGCTGAGCGCGGCGACTGGGCGAAAGACCTGGACTCGAAAAACGCCGGTCAGGAGAAAGTAGGGGTAGTTTATCATGCCGGCTGCCTGCTTTCTTTCGACCCCGAGCTGTGGGAGGTGCCTAAAAGCGCCGTTGCCCTGCTCGAGGCCGCCGGCGTTGATTTGGGCATCATGGGCGTAGAGGAGTCCTGCTGCGGGGGCCGTGCCTACGAGACGGGCTATAACGGCGAGTTCACCAAGTACGCCGAGCACTTTATCGATACGTTCAACTCCCTCGGCGTCGGCCGGGTTGTTACCTCCTGCTCGGACGGCTTCAGCACCTTCAAGAACCTCTATCCTAAAATTGACAAAGAAATGAAGTTCGATGTCGCCCACATGGTGGAGTATCTCGATGAACTTACTAAAGGCGGAAAGCTGAAATTCACCAAAAATGTAAACAAAAAAGTTACCTACCACGACCCCTGCCACCTGGGGAGGCACCTGGGCGATAACGGTGTCTACGAAGCCCCCCGTGCCGTTTTACAGAGTATACCGGGCATCGAGCTGGCGGAAATGGAACGCAACCGGGAAAACGCCTGGTGCTGCGGGGCCGGGGCGGGGGTCAGCCAGGCCAATCCCGAATTCGCCCTGTGGACGGCCAACGAGAGACTCAAGGAGGCCAGGGCCACCGGGGCCACGACGCTGGTTACCTCCTGTCCCTGGTGCGAGAGGAATTTCAAGGACGCCATCGAGGAATACGGCGAAGACATCGAGATTTACGACATCGCCGAAATTGCCCGGATGGCGCTGTAATATTACCAGAAATCTCCCTTATATGACATATAGTTGTCATATTACTATGTTAGTATGGTTCCAGGATACCAACTAAAAGGAGGTAGCGTCATGGAACCGAAGATAATAGAAAAAGAAGCCTTTTTATTGGCCGGTGTTGCCGGAAGCGGGGATGAGACCGCTAAAGTCTGGGAAGCCTTTACCAAACTGGATAAGGGTAATCCATTGAAAAATAAAGTGGGTGAAGTAGGCTACGAAGTACGCATGTATCCTGAAGGGGAAGGACCGGGGAAAGTCCACGTAGGCATGCGGGTTAAAGATAGCAATGTTCCGGCGGAATATAAGTTATTTTTCCTGCCCGCCGCAACTTATGCCGAGTTTGAGATTTACCCGGCTAAAGGCTATGACAGCAGCAACGCCGAGATGAGTAGATGGCTGGAGGATAACGCCGGCGTTTACAAAGAAGCCCTGCTGGACGGGATGCACTGCGTTATTGAAGTGTATGATAAGAGATACAAAAGTGAAAAAGACCCGACATCGGTGGTGGGGATATTGTTACCGATAGTTAAAGTAGAAGCCGGATTCGATATGGCACAAATGGTTGCCGGGCCGATGGAAGAATTGTACGGTCGTATCGAGCAATTCGCCGGGGCGGCTGTAAGTAAGAAGGTTATGAAGGGTAAAGATGAAATAATAGCCGCCAAAGACCCTGTTAAAGGCGCGTTGTGGATGAAAGAAGCCTTAGAACGACTGGACACCCTGACCGACAAGGAAACCCGCCAGCAGATAATGACCGCCTGCGGTCGATCCTGCAACACCATCAATCATAAAGATACGGAAGAGACCAGGCAGCTGCGCCTTCTGTGTGCTTCGGAAGAAGATTTCCTGGCTATGAATGAGCCGCCCGGCAACGGTGTCCGCTACGAAAGGGACGGCGATAACTTGATTCAGTACTATACCCCTGGGAAATATAGAAAGGGACTGCGCTGCTATTGTCCCCTGATAAACGCCCTGCCGGAAGAAATCAATGCCTCCCCTACTTACTGCCAGTGTGCACGGGCTTTTACAGAACAGCACTGGGAGTATGTACTCGGTCGTCCGGTCAAAGTAGAACTCGGGGAAACGGCTATTTCGGGGTCGGATGAGTGCATATTTATTATTCACCTTTAAATTAATACAGACTCTATCTATAATAGCAATATGAAAATTTCTGATATAATAAATTGTGCTAATTTCCCCTGCACGGATACGGATAGAAACAGCCACGTCCTGCCCCCGGCGGAACTGGACGCCGATGCTATCAAAGTGCTGATGATTACCGAAGCCCCACCCAATGATTTATCCGACTATTTTTACGCGGAGGGCAACCCATTCTATCTACAGACCACCGCCCAGGCCTTCCGCGACGCCGGTGCCGATGTCACCTCTATGCAGGACATTATCAATCTCAGCGTCTATATCACCACGGCAATCAAATGCGGCAAGACACAATATGCCATTTCTAACGACACCATGAAAAACTGCGTCAAGCTGCTGGAGCAGGAGCTTGACCTTTTCCCGAACGTCAGGGTCTTCATGCTCATGGGGGACGTGGCTATTAAGATGATGAACGATATCTGGAAAAGAAAGTCCGGCAAGAGGGTCATACCCGCCGGCTCTACTTATAAAATCAAGGGGCAGCCCTACTACTTCGAAGATAAAAGGGTATTCCCCTCATATACGCCGGCCGGCAAGAACTTCCTCATCGAGAAATCGAAACGCCGGATGGTCGCCGAGGATATCCGGGAGGCTTTGGAATTAATAAGATAAAGTTGCTCTTTATTCTATTGCTTGCTGTAACGCTGGTTTTACTGCTTGCGGGATGCGGCGCGAGACAGGTCACCTTCGATGATATATTCTCAGACCCTGAAAAATATAACGGAAAGAATATCGTGCTTGAAGGATTCTTTTTTCAGGGCTTCGAGTCCATACTTTTATGCGAGGAGTTAAAATACTCCGGATATGCGGAAGGCCACCTCATCCCGGCGGGAAAAAGCCTGTGGGTGGAGGGCGGCATACCGAAGGATATCTATGACTTACTATACAGGCAAGAGATGATGGGGCCGTTGGAGGTTTACGGAAAACTCAGAATTAAAGGAAGGTTCGCGTTCGGAGGAGAATACGGACACGTGGGGGATTATTCCTCTCAGATCACCCCGTCTCAGGTGGAAATCCTTCCCTGGACTCCTCCCCTGGTCTTCGGCAAGTGATTTAAACGGGAAAAAGTTAAAGGAGATAATTGAAATGGCAACGGAAAAACCGGAATGGATGATTAAAGGCGACTGCACCGAGGCCTGCACTTCGCCGGCAGTGTGCCCCTATTACTGGGGTTCCAGCACCCCCACCGACCTCCACGACGGCATAAACCGGTGCGAAGGTGCGTTTACTTTCCATATCAAAGAGGGATATTTCAATGATGTCGACCTCAGCGGATTAAACGCAGGTTTCGGTTTCAATTCACCGGTAGGCGGTACGGCGGTGCTCGACCCCTGGAAGGCTATTTTGTATATCGACTCTAATGCGGATCATAAGCAGGCGGCGGCACTGGAAAAGATTTTCAAGACATGCTGGTCCAGCATGGGGGAAGTCCTCAAGGTGAAAAGGGCACCGATAACGTTTATCAAAGAAGCTGTGGGAGAGGCTTCGCCGCCCGGATACAAACATACTGTTGAGTGGGGGAAAGCATACAGCCTGAAAGCTGAACCTATTATGACGATGAACGGGCTGCCCAGGTATATCAGCGGTATGATGGGCGGCGCTATTTACGTTGGCAGGTCGACGGAGAATAAACTGAATGACCCCAACCTCGAGCGCGGCAGCTGGGACATTCCGGGGATGAGCAACACCTACTACGATTTCAGCCTGAATCCCTCGAATACGCAGTGGGTGCCATAATAAGAAATTAAATTTAAGCGAACACTAACATACCGGTCTTAAGCCCGCCGGTTCGACGCGGTGGCATAAAGCTTCTGGCTGCCGCTTTCGAAGGACTC
>CAYYVO010000074.1:0-8032 GCA_964475175.1 uncultured Dehalococcoidaceae bacterium
GTTTACAGAGAGATATTCCTTTTGGCTGAGGTACGCACCAGCCGACCACGTTTACTCCTTTTGCTTTCAAGCGGTTCGCCATTTCCTCCGTCTCGGGGATACCCCCCGAACGACACTTAGCTGCGCAGTTATCGCAACCGACGACGAACACTTTTTCACCGGGCTTGATATACCCCAGAATTTCGTCGATCGGCTTCTGAATAGTCGCGTGCACGGAAATACCTCCTAAAATTTTGATATATTTAATTAGTACTAAGCTTTCTTCACGTTGCAAAGGAACGCCCGGTATTCGGGTATCATCGTGTTGACGTCACATACCCGGGCCGTAAGGGCGCCGGCGCTATCACCTTTAGAAAGCCCCATATATCCCCAATGCCAGGGCATGGCAATCTGGTGGACCGTAATCCCGTTTACCGTCAGCGGTTGCAGGCGTTTGGTGACCGAGGCTACAGCCGTGATTTTCCCTCGGGCAGAACTTATTATTATTTTGCTCCCGTCGGCGATATCCTTTTCCGCCGCCAGTTCTTCACTTATTTCCACGAACATCTCAGGCATCATTTCCACCAGCCAGGGGAGGTTACGGGTAAATGACCCTGTATGCAGGTGCTCTACAACACGGAAGGTTGTTGCTAGAATCGGATATTCATCTGGATCCCCTTTGACCTCACCGGCGTAGAATGCCAGGGTAGGAGAGGACTGGACAGATGACATAGGGTTCATCACCGGACTCTCATACGGCTCGTAGTGTTCCGGGAAGGGACCGTCAGGTCTGCCTGGCCCGAAAAGTCGTCCCCGCCCTTCCCAGTTCATAATGAAGGGAAAGATTGCCCCCGGGGCCGGCCCGCCGTCCGGGACATCGCCGGTCCATTTTTCGGTGGCGGCATCCCACCGGATTACCGGCCGGCTGCTGTCCCACGGTTTGCCGTTCATATCCAGGGAGGCGCGGTTGTACCAGATACGCCGATTCAACGGCCAGGCCCAGGCCCAGCCGGGGAAAAGCCCGATACCAGTGGTGTCGACCGAATCACGACGCGCCGCCATATTACCTTCCTCGTTATAGCTCCCGCAGTAGAGCCAGTTGCCGCAGCTGGTGGAACCGTCGTCTTTGAGATTCGACAGACTTGGTAAAAGTTTGCCTTCGGCCACATCGTAGCCGTTTATTTCTTTGGCAACAGCATGTACATCGGGCGTGTCGCCGTAATCCCAGGTTAAATTGGTAATGGCTCCGGCATTAGGTCCCCCTTCACCGGCGTAAAGTTCTTTCAACTTGAGCATCAGTTTATTGATAATCCACAGGTCTTCTCTGGCTTCTCCCGGGGGGTTGGTGCCTTTATGGCGCCACTGCATCCAGCGGGCGCTGCTGGTAACGCTTCCTTCTTTCTCCAGGGAGCAGGCGGCGGGCAGCAGGAAGACCTCCGTGTTATTTTTTGTCGGGTCAACGCCGGGTCGCTTCCATACCGCGGCTGTCTCCGTTTCAAAGACATCGATGACCGCCATCCAGTCCAGCGTATTCAGCGCCTCTCGGGTATAATCCGTACTAGGCCCGCTCACCGCTGGATTCATCCCCCAGCAAATGAGTCCTTTTATACTTCCCTCATGCATGGCGTTAAAAAGATTCATCCAGGAATAGTTACCGCCCCGCCTGGGCATGTACGAGTAGCCGAAATCGTTATCGGGGGTGGCGTGGTCACCGTACCATGCTTTAAGGAGACTTACGATATATTTAGGTTGTGATGTCCAGGGACTTGCGGTCATAGGCATTACCGACTTGGGTGAGGTTACGCCGGTAAGGTATTTATCCAGTGTGTCGTGCTGGGATAACGGAGGGGGTAGCGCTCCCGGCAGCCAGTGAAACAGCCGACCCTGCAGCGAGCAGCCCAGGCCGTTCACCGCACCGGCGATACCATTGATGCCACCACCGGCTATCCCGATATTGCCCAGGAGGAGTTGTAATATTCCGTAGCTTCGCACATTTTGAGTGCCGTGGGTATGCTCGCAGGCGCCGGAAGAAAGGATGACGGCTCCTGCCTTTCCGGGTGCCCCGGTGGCTGCGTAAACGCGGCATACCTCGAGGTACGTATCCCGGGATGTACCGGTTATCCGGCATACCGTGTCGGCATCATAGCGGGAGAAGTGATTTTTCAGAAGCTGAAAAACACAGTCCGGGTCCTCCAGGGTAGTATCCATTTTAGGCACGCCATCGTCGTCACGTTGATACCCCCAGGTAGATTTATCATAGCTCTTCTTGGAAGCATCCCAGCCGGTGAAGAGACCGTCTTTGAAGCTGAAATCCGGATTAACCAGGAAAGCGGCATTGGTATACTCCCTGACGTATTCCATATTATAGCTTTGGGGATTTCTCTCCATGTCATCGATTACGTACTTTATCATCCCACCGACAAAGGCTATATCAGTGCTGGTCCGGAGACGGGCGTAGATATCGGCTTTAGCCGAGGTACGGGTAAACCGGGGGTCTACATGGATGAATGTGCCACCCTTTTCCACAGCCCGCGTTATCCATTTAAAGGCGTTGGGGAAGGTCTCGGCTACATTCCCGCCGATAGCCATAACACAATCGCTGTTACCCAGGTCAATCCAGTGGTTGGTCATGGGACCTCTTCCCAGGGTTTCGGTATTAGCAGCCACCGCTGTAGAGACGCACAATCTGGCTTCATTCTCGATATACACCATTCCCAGGGCTCGCTGGAGCTTGGTCATGAGATAGGCCTCTTCGCTATTGGGAAATACACTCCCCACTGAAGCTATCGCCTCGGTGCGGTTTACAACCTTGCCATCTTTATCAATATCAGTCCAGTTAGTGTCACGTGTTTCCTTGATTTTCCGGGCTAACCGCTCGAAAGCCCAGTCCCAGTCCTTTTCCTCCCAGTCGGCTCCCCCGGGGCGGCGGTAAAGAACCTTTGTAATGCGCTGCCCGTTATCCAATAGCTGTCTTAGAGAAGCGCCTTTACTACAGAGTGAGCCCTCGTTGATAGGGTGGTCGGGGTCACCTTCGATGTTGACAATCTTGCCATCCTGAACGGACATTATGGCGCCGCAACCCACCCCGCAGTAGGGACAAATAGTGGTTATCTCACCGATTCTCTTCCTCAAAGGTATACGCTTGGGTGATGCCAGCGCCGATTCCGGCTTGATAAGCCCATACAAGAAGAAGCCTCCGGCGCCCACCCCGGAAAGTTTTATGAAATCTCTGCGACTGAGTTCCATGTACTCGTCTCCTTTCTATATTCGCCTGACACGGGAAGATGACAAATGGTAAAATATAAAGGTATGCCGGAAATATTGAAATGTTAGCCTAAGGGATTATACCCTACGGGGTATGGTAATGGCAAGGTCTGAATATTCGGAGGGAAAGTAAAATGGCAACGGAAGAAACGGCGGGGGTCTCTAGAGATATAGTGCTCAGGCGGATAAAGCGTATTGAGGGGCAGTTACGCGGCATACACAAAATGGTTGCCGAAGACCGCGATTGTGTAAGTATCGTGATGCAATTAGCGGCGGTCCGTTCCGGCGTCGAGGGGGTGGGGGCACTGGTACTGGATAATTGTATGAAGCTTTGTTTCTATCAAGGTTCCGATGCCAACAGGGACATCAACTCATTGACCAAGGCGCTGGAGATATGGGGGCGGGTCCGGAGCGGGGATAAGACCTGATAACACCCCGGTAGATGAAAATATGCGTTACAAGTGATAGGGTGACTATTCAGGGGATAATCCTGGTGAATTTAGTCACCACTGCACAAACATATGGATGTATGTGTTTCCATCGTAACACCAGCGTGTGAAAACAGTGGATATGATGAACTAATAAAACGATTCTTTGGTACTGAATTCTCTTTATAACGGACATCGACTATTACTTGCCGATTAACTAAAAAGTACCCCGAAGCCTGGGGTCGATAGCATCTCTCACTCCGTCCCCAACCATGTTAAAGGCGTACACCACAACAATTATAGCTACGCCAGGTGCAGTAGAAAGTAGCGGATATGATAATAAATATTTATAGCCGTCATTTACCAGGCTGCCCCAGGCCACGGTGGGTTCCTTGATGCCAATACCGAGGAAGCTAAGGCCGGCTTCGAAAAGGATAGTCATACCGATCATCATGGTCATCAGTACTATCATTGGAGGGAAACAGTTGGGCAAGACGTGACGAAACATGATGCGTATGTTACTCGCTCCTGAACTGCGTGCGGCTAGAATATAGTCATTTTCCCTCACAGAAATTGCCTGACCGCACATAACCCTGGCGTATCCCGACATCATGCCGATGCCGATGGCTATCATAACATTTAATAGCCCTCCGCCGAGTAGCACCGCGATGGCAAGAGCTAGCAGCATAACCGGGAAAGCCATCAGCGCGTCTATGAACCTCATGATGATCATGTACGTTATGCCGCCGAAATATCCGGCAGTTAATCCGAGTATCATGCCGCTCACGGCGGCAATGCCAAGCGCGACAACACCGACCATAACTGCCGTCCGTGCCCCAAAGATGATACGACTTAACAGATCCCTGCCGAGGGCATCGGTGCCCAGGAGATGTTCGCTACTAGGCTGAAGCAGAAAGCTTTTCAGGTCCTGTTTAATGGGATCGTAGGGAGCTATCCATTCGGGAAATGCGGCGCATATGATAAGAATCAATATAACGATAGCCCCGAAGACAACCACAGGTCGGCCCAGGAAAACCTTGAAAAAGCGCCGGAGCTCATTGACACGTGGCGGAACCTCCATCAACTCTAAGCTCCGTTCAGCCTCTTCTGACATATTAACTGCCTCCTTATCCGTAACGTACCCTCGGATCAAGCCATCCGTAGGAGAGGTCTATGAGCAGGTTAGTAGCCAGCACAACGATGCTGGTCACCAGTATAACAGCTTGAACCACGGCATAATCCTGAGAGAAAAGCCCCTCTACCGCCAGCCTACCCATACCGGGAATACTGAATACGGTCTCAACGAGTACGGAGCCGCCCACGATTGAAGCAAGGGTAATACCTTTTAAGGTAACAACTGGAATGAGGCCATTTTTCAGGCCATGTTTCATTATTACCGCCCGCTCTCTTAATCCCTTGGACCAGGCTGTTCGGACGTAATCCTGCCGCATGACCTCGAGCATGCTGGACCGCGTAAGGCGTACTGCCGAAGCGATGGCAGGCACGGCTAAGCAAAAGACAGGCAGGATAATCTGCTGTGTATTCAGCCAGAAATCCTCAAAAGGCGAGGTGTAGCCAAAGATTGGCAGCCAGTCCAGTTTAAGGCCGAAGGCGTAAATGAGCAATATACCGAGCCAGAAAACGGGAATCGTTATTCCCAGGTTACCGAGACTGGTTAATACGCTATCCAACCAGGTGCCACGCCTTACTGCCGCGATTACACCCATCGGTATTCCGACAATGATGCTGATTATAAAGGCCAGGCCACCTAGGTGAAGAGTTATGGGCAGCCGCCTTATTATATCGTCTCCCACCTTGCCACGGTGTATAATGGAATTCCCGAGATCACCGGTGACTACGTTACCTATCCAGTCGATATACTGCACAAAGAGGGACCTATCCAGCCCCAGATCATGCCTGATGATATCAACTTGCTCCTGAGTAATTTCTTCCAGATCCTGCTGGGTCAGGTATATGAGAATGGGGTCACCTGGTAACAGTCTTACCATTAAGAATACGATTATCGTGACTATTAACAGGACGAGTATCATCTGTAATATGCGACGAATAATATATGTTCCCATGGCAAATATTCTGTGACCATTATTGGTTAGGCTAGGAACTAGTGCCTTGTTGCAGGTTTATTTTAGCACGATTATGATACTAAACAATATACGCGTAAACAACCGGGTATGGCAACCGTGTTGACCGTAGTAAACCCGGTATCTTATTATTTATAATCCAAAATCGAGTTTTCCGTCCCGGTGATACCAGGCTATGCCCGTCACCGGGACGGACTGCTTTATAAACCTTATCTTACTGTATCTAGCGTAGTTCCGGGTCGAGCCAGGTGAGTTCGTATTCCGTCACGGTTGTCAGGCTGTCTTTCAGTTGACCGCTGTCATGAACGCCTTTCTGTATGAAAGCAACCGCAGTCTCTTCCATATAGGGTATGACCATCACGTCGTCGTGCATGACCTTGACCAATGCCTGCGTCTTTGCCGGGTCAACAGTTTCCGCGGCAAGAGCGGCATCATAGGCCTCCTGCCATCCCGCGGGCTTCTGGACACTGGGGAATTGTATGCCTCCGAAGTAGAAGGTGAAAGTGGAGTTCAGATTCTCCATAGCGCCCAGCGCATGGGCCATCATGGAATCGCTCCAGCCACCAAAGCGGTATTCAGAATATTTACCAGCCTCGGGGAAATCAGGTTCCACTTCGATGCCCACCTCGCCGAGCATGTTCGCTATGGCGGTGACGTAATCCCTGGGGACCACCCGGATAAAGGCATGTATCGTGGTCTTCAACCCGTCAGGGTAGCCGGCTTCGGCCAATAGTTGCCTGGCTTTAGCCTGGTCAAACTCGTGTATATCCAGGTTGGGAACTGCCGTCAAGCTATAGCCGGGGAGAACCTGATACGCCGGGACAGAAAAACCATACCCTAGAGCCTCTGCCAGAGACTCACGGTCGATGGCATGTGATACTGCCAGACGTACCCTCTTATCAGCGAAGGGTGATTCGGCGTTTTTACTGTCCGGAATCAACACGAAAGTCCCACCGGCGCGGGTGACATAGTCAAAGCCCATATTCTTCAGATCCAGGGCTGTCAGACCGGAGGCTCGCAGTGTATGTATATCACCCTTTTGGAAGGCAATACTGCGTACTGTTTCGTCAGCAATGACGACGAATTCGACACCATCAAGATAGGGCAAACCATCCTGCCAGTAATCATCGTTTCTTTCATAAACTAGCTTGGAATCACGCTGGTATTCCACGAACTTGAAGGGACCGGTACCGACCGGATGCCACCTTGCCCAGTCAAGGCCGTTTAACTCGACGGCCGTCGGTGAGGTAATCATGGCGGTTCCTGCCCCCAGACCGGTGAGAATGGTGTTCTTGTAGCCGGGGATATTGATACGAATGGTGTAGTCGTTGATGACATCAACCGACTCCCAGTCAGGTGCCTTTCCGGCTTCTATCTGCCTATCAAGGTTCCATTTGACTGCTCTGGCGTTGAAATCGGAGCCGTCATGGAACTTCACTCCCTCTCTCAAGGTCAGAGTGAT
Source organism: uncultured Dehalococcoidaceae bacterium (assembly GCA_964475175.1). Lineage (GTDB taxonomy): Bacteria > Chloroflexota > Dehalococcoidia > Dehalococcoidales > RBG-16-60-22 > CAYYVO01. The sequence continues at coordinate 7,236 of CAYYVO010000074.1, forward strand.
GGATTTGCCGTCCGGGGCGATTTCCCAGGCTGTCGCCAGTAAGGGTTCGACTGCTCCCCCGCTCCTGCCCATTAACAGGGATTCAATGGCAGGTCTGGCGTCAGCTTGCGCGTCAGGGGCGGCCTCCGGCATATAGCCGATAGGTGTTGCCGGTCCTACACTTAAGACCTCTCTCAGAACACCACCATATTTATCGATTTCTGGTGTAGGAGCTGGCTCCGGTTTTGGTGCCGGAGTCGGTTCCGGGGTGGGGGCCGGGCCGGGTTCCGGAGCGGGAGTCGGAGCCGGTGACGGAGCCGGTGTCGGTTCTTCTGGCTCCGCGCAGGCTGCAAGCCCCAGAGTTAACAGCATTACCACTGTCAATAGGAAATATAAGGTTCTTTTCATCGGTTGTTACCTCCTTTAGGCGAATCAATAATTTTTGATAACATTAATCATGTATCTATAGGCGTGTCACCTCCCTTCTGTTACCCTGTAGCGTTTGTACAAACCGGCAACTGATTTTATTCGACCTTTATTAAAGTACACCCGGTAGAGGAACACCCTGCCCCAGTAGTTCTTTTTGTAGAATTCTATAGTCCACTTTCCGGGGACTGATACCCTGATTAATCGCCAGCGTGGCTGCGGTTCCGGCAGCCTGTCCCATGGCGATACAATGCGGTATAAGGTTGGCCATATTGTTTGCCGCTTGGTCTGAGGAGAAACTCCTGCCAGCGACGAGTAAGCCCTCTATTTTAGCGGGTACCAGCGCTCGATAGGGAATATAAACATGTTTAACCTGTCCTGTCTGTCCCGGC
>CAYYVO010000075.1:0-7990 GCA_964475175.1 uncultured Dehalococcoidaceae bacterium
GGGCCTATATCTCCGCCTACAGGGGATAAACAAAGAGACACGGCTGGTATTCAATATTCATGAAACACACAGCCATGTCCCTGTTTTTTATACTCTATCAAGTTCGGTGTATATCTGGAGAGATATCATTTCATAATATAATAATGTATCTCAACTTTATCCGCTTGCGGACTATTGCTCCTTCATTCGGCGGAGACGTTTTCTCATTTGCTCCAGGTCCTCGGCCCCACGGCTCCGGCCCAGTTCCAGGCCAAAACTGATGTAAAAGTCGAGGAAAGTGCCCAGGAGATCGGTTATGCCACGGCGGAATTCTTCGAACTCGTCTCTGGTGGCAAACCCGGCATCTTCTTTACGATAGAAAGTGATATCCGGCGCACGCTTTTCCTTTCTCTCAGTTTCTTCAGATGAAAACTCTTCAAGGCACCTGTCAATGCAGAAATCAATAAACTCGGATCGACTGAGCTCACCGCGACCGTCATCAATCTTACCAATCAAGCTCTGACCTATTACGAGTACACCTCTTTTTTCAGCCATTTTATCCCTCCTTGAGTATTTTCTACTTATTATTACGGTGCGGGGTTATCCTCCGCTGTTTCCGTTCATATTAAGACTATATCAATGAAATTTAGCTTTCAAGGAAGCTTTTTCTAGAGGTTCGCTAAATTTGAAACATCTGCTGTTGACTTACGGTAGTATTATAAATTTAAAAAAAATAGATACTTTATTGTATATCTTTCAGGGCTATCCGGGGTACCAGGCATCGACCCGTAACGATTGCCGGCAAGTCCGCCATATGCAGAAACTCAGACCCTATAGTATGGGTTCTCACAAACGGCAGCGTAACCATCTACCCGGGCGTTATCGCATCGGGTCGGTCTGAGAAGGAGCGGCTTCTCCGTCGTGTCTTCCGGTCGGACCATAGTGCGGCCAGCGTTTGGATGCTTCCAGTACCCGCCAGACCGACTCAATAGGTATACGCCTGTCCTGCCGCGGTCCTATGCGGTATGACTCCAGCACATTGCTATCGGCCCACATACGAACCGTGCTCTCGTGAATGCCAAGTAGCTGGGCTACGTGCCTCACCGCAAGCAATCGAGTTTTATTTTCCCGGGTCGTAACTCCCTGTTCCTGACTCTCGCTAAATTCGCCTGTCGTATTCTGTTCCCGCTGCATAATATTCATCCTCCGCGCATCCTTTTAGACTAATTTAAATAATACTCGCCCCGCTGACAAATAATGAAGGAAGATTTTTCTAGAAGATTGTTCCGAAAGAGTTTTCTAGAGAATTGTTCCACAAGAAACAACAGGATAAAAAAGATTTGGTGACTTTTGTGTAATTGACAGTCTGCACGGTATTGGCGATACTGGGTATGTTAGTAACTTCCACGCAGCGGCAACTGCTGGAGGCGAAGGCAAAAAATCGGGCGGACACCCAGATGCCAGAAATATCAATGACATGGCACCGGGCTTTCACCCGAAAGGGCCGAGCCCGGTGCCTTCTTTTTAGGCCCCGGTAAGGATTAAAGAGACAACACTAAATAAGGGGGTGATTGTATGTGAAAAGGAAATATTACCCTTAGGCTTATATAAACAGAAAGCCTCCAAACAGCGACAACTGCTGGAGGCAAAGGCACCAATCGGGCGGACACCCAGATGCCTCTCCAAATAAAGTATCACGTTATGTTACGCTTGTCAAGCCTCACCCAGCAGTGAACCACCACAGGAAGTCTTCTGTTTCTCACAACTCACTCCGTTACGTCCCGGGAACTAATGCCGTCAAATATCCGGTTCTCACGCAAAGCGAGTGATTGGAGCCTTGGGGGGAAGTATACCCGGGACTAACAATAAAAATCTAAAAAACAAAGAGGTAAAAACAAAATGAACAAGAAAGTAAGAATAATGGGTAAAAAACTAGTACCTATGTGGCTTATCGCCATTCTCCTGATTGCTTCCGGTACGGGAGCAGCCGTAGGTTCCGTCGTCGCCGGTAAAATCTCCGGTGAAATCAACGTCAGCACCACCGGCAGCGCCGGCGGTCTGCAGATTGGCGGCCCCTACTGCGATATTATCCAGCATACGCCCAACGAGGCAAGGGATGATGTTGGGGGCCTTGAGACATTCAGCGATTTAGATGATGAATTCACCGAAGAGGAATACTTCAGCATCGCCTTCGCCGATGAACCAAGTGATACCTACGCCTCCATAGCTGGTGGTTTTGAAGCTGCCCCCGAGCAGGGCTTCAGGTTCTACGTCGGACCCGCCGAAGATATTGAAAAGATTGTCGTAAGCTGGGAAGGCTACGCGACCACCGCCCACGATGACGGGCTCATGGTCACCGAAGGGGACTCCCTCGTCACTGTTGAGACTGCCGATATACCCGTCGAAGTCGGCGAAACCGAGGTAAAGATTACGCTGACGGAAGACGAAATCACCGCTGCTGTCCCCAATGACATGCTCTACGTGCTCGCCGTAGGCGTTGCCTTCGATATACTAAACACAGATTACATCGTAGCAACAGTGACCTATAAAAGCATAGACCTGGCCAACTGGACCGACTTCTACGGCACCGAGATATTCGAACGCGAGTTCCCCGTGCCCTCCCGGTGCATCGGCGTCCACAGCGACGACCAGACCGGCTTTGAAGCCGCTTCCGAGCTCGGCGTGGGTGACTGGTGGATGTTCATGCTTCCCATCAGGAATGCCAGCAGCCAGACTATCACCGCCAAGCTTACCCTGGAAGTACCTTCGTGCCTGAACGTCTATGCCATGACTCCCGACGAATTGAGTGAATATGACCCCAGAATCACCAAGGTTACCAGAATCGGCGCGAATACCTGGAAGTTCATTGTCGATGCCAATGCCGACAAGCAGGACGCAGATGACTACCTGTACATTGCAGTTAATGCCCATGGCGACTGCGGCCCGGCCTACTACACCATCAGCGGCATCCTGGAACAGATACCTTATTAAGGTAAGTAATGCTAGCAAGGGAAGGAGCAGACTATGTACTTCTATGACCCGGTATGGAAGAGCGCTAAGCAAAACAAGTCGGATTGGAGTATCGAGAATACCTCCGACAGTGAAAAGCTTGAACCGCTTCCTGAGCCCTGGCAGCCGACAGAAGAATACCTTACCCAGGCAGAAATGCAGGAGTTCCTGGATACTTTTGCCGAGCTCCTGCACCGGGTGGTAGATATCTGTACAACCCTGGCTAAAGGGCCGGGAGAGGTGAATAAGAATTAGATTCTGTCCGGTGAGTGCCCTGTTTTCCTCCTTTTAGGGCACTCACCAGCTGAATCGGATAGGAGTAATGAAATGAACAAGAAAGTAAGAATAATAGGTAAAAAACTTGTACCCATGTGGCTTATCGCCATTCTCCTGATTGCTTCCGGTACGGGAGCAGCCGTAGGTTCCGTCGTCGCCGGTAAAATCTCCGGTGAAATCAACGTCAGCACCACCGGCAGCGCCGGCGGTCTGCAGATTGGCGGCCCCTACTGCGATATTATCCAGCATACGCCCAACGAGGCAAGGGATGATGTTGGGGGCCTTGAGACATTCAGCGATTTAGATGATGAATTCACCGAAGAGGAATACTTCAGCATCGCCTTCGCCGATGAACCAAGTGATACCTACGCCTCCATAGCTGGTGGTTTTGAAGCTGCCCCCGAGCAGGGCTTCAGGTTCTACGTCGGACCCGCCGAAGATATTGAAAAGATTGTCGTAAGCTGGGAAGGCTACGCGACCACCGCCCACGATGACGGGCTCATGGTCACCGAAGGGGACTCCCTCGTCACTGTTGAGACTGCCGATATACCCGTCGAAGTCGGCGAAACCGAGGTAAAGATTACGCTGACGGAAGACGAAATCACCGCTGCTGTCCCCAATGACATGCTCTACGTGCTCGCCGTAGGCGTTGCCTTCGATATACTAAACACAGATTACATCGTAGCAACAGTGACCTATAAAAGCATAGACCTGGCCAACTGGACCGACTTCTACGGCACCGAGATATTCGAACGCGAGTTCCCCGTGCCCTCCCGGTGCATCGGCGTCCACAGCGACGACCAGACCGGCTTTGAAGCCGCTTCCGAGCTCGGCGTGGGTGACTGGTGGATGTTCATGCTTCCCATCAGGAATGCCAGCAGCCAGACTATCACCGCCAAGCTTACCCTGGAAGTACCTTCGTGCCTGAACGTCTATGCCATGACTCCCGACGAATTGAGTGAATATGACCCCAGAATCACCAAGGTTACCAGAATCGGCGCGAATACCTGGAAGTTCATTGTCGATGCCAATGCCGACAAGCAGGACGCAGATGACTACCTGTACATTGCAGTTAATGCCCATGGCGACTGCGGCCCGGCCTACTACACCATCAGCGGCATCCTGGAACAGATACCTTATTAATGTAGATGCGATTTTTTGGGTGAGTGCCCTGTCTTCCTCCTTTCAGGGCACTCACCGATCAATTAAGTTATTAGAGTGAATAAAATGAACAGTACGATAAATAGATACGACCCTCAAACGGCATCACCCCAAAAAGACAACCGTTCAGCCTGGATACCCACTCATATTGCCCTGTGGTTCTGTGCCATAGTTTTTTACGGACTCGGTGATCTTTTAACGACAGCCGCGGTCCTTGCGGCCGGAGGTCATGAACTAAATCCGGTACTCGTTACCGCGGCAACAGTCGGCGGTGGACTCTGGGGCCCTATAGTAGTCAAAATGGCCACCATTATCGCTCTGGCTGCTATTTACCTGTCCGGATGCCTGAAAAATCGCTGGGCTATTCCCGCCCTGCTTACGGTTGCCGGGCTGGGACTCATGGTCAATAACGTTATTGCCAATGCGTCTCTCTAGTCCCCTTTCCAACCTGTAGCCAGCCGCGTTTCATATACGAACAATCCCCCACTCTGTCATATTACCCCCAATATACCTTAAGCTCTATTTACCCACCTAAACCTACTATTAATCACAGAGCAATTCTCTAGAATAACTCCGCTAGTTATGACAAACGGGTCACCATATAATTTATCGTAGGGAAAGACCCAGAATTTATAAAGGAGGAAAAAAGGATGTCGAAAAGGGTTAAAATTTTAGGCAAGAAAGCGCTTCCTATCTGGCTGCTGGTAATAGTACTGGTCGCTAGTGGCGCAGGAGCCGCCGCAGGTACGGTATTAGCCGGCAAGGTTACCGGTGAGGTTCCGGTAGCTGTCAGCCAGGCCCTCTTAACCGATGCGCCAATATGGCAGGCATCAATCGGTGGAGACATCGGCCAACCGCAGCAAGTACGCGTACACCATGATTTCGTGGCTGAGCCGAACCGCCATTTCGAAGCTGTTGCCGATGACAACACCGCTTTCCAGGCGGCTGCCGAGATAGCTGTCGGCGATTGGGCTGCTTTCAACCTGCCGCTTAAGAACGCCAGCACGAACCCCCTGGTTGGTCTGGTCACCCTCAGCGTTCCCGAGTGCCTCGAAGTACAGGTCTACTCATCCAACTCCAGTCTTAACATCACCAATGTAGTCCGCATCGGCCTCAACACCTGGAAGGTAATTGTAAAAGCAGATGCTGAATACGATCCGATCGACGATTGCCTGATGTTTGTAATCAGTGCCGATGACACCTGCGCGCCCGGCTACTACACCATCAGCGGCGATCTCAAGCAGATTCCTTACTAGTAACTTAACTGTTTGAAAACTTGTAGGTATATCGGGGCAGGGGACACCCCCCTGCCCCTGGTAAACCAGGGCGGGAGGACCTCCCGCCCGGACGCACACTACTTAAGGGACCCGGCACCTTTACAGAAAGAGTGCCGGGCTTCCTCATTATAGGACCGGCCCGGTTGTTATATAATACAATAAAGTAAGTAGGAATTATGGCGATAATACTAAATAAATGGGTGATAAACTGGTTCACTGCAGTACTGGCGGGACTGGTCCTGGCCTCGGCAATTACGATATTGAATCCTCCGATTAATTACACCCACACACCGGAAGAAGCCAAGGCGGCATTGGCAAACTACGGTGAGCAATGGGAACAACAGCACAACCTCAGCCTGGCAGAACTATATGAGGGACTGGCCGAATATTCCGTATCCCAGGCACAAGCCAACGCCCCCACCGGATATCCAATAATTGACGATGCATTTCCTTCACAGGATGAGTTTTACCAGCAGGCGGCACAGTACCGTGAGCAGGCGGCCCAGTATCGCGCCCTGGTATCCGCAGAGTAGTCCCCGGGCGTTTTAATGCCTCTCCTTCACGCTCATCATTTTCACCTTCTCCTTCCTTAATATCCCCCCTTGCAATATATCCAGGACTGATGACCGGCTATGCAAAGGACTAGAACTTAATTCTATATCTCAATCACTTCTTACGACCCTAGAGTAGATATAGTCTATGCCAGCAGGGGCAACAATCAAAGGAGGCAATATGACCGGCACATCAAATATAAGGGGCTGTTACGCATACAACGGAAATCTGGTGCTGTTAAGCGAAGGCGAACTGGGTATTTACGTACACCACCGGCGGTGTGAGGATTCACATAATAACAGAGACCAGATTCAACCGGATATTTATCCGGTCAATAACATCTCCACTAAAGAACGGTCGAAGATGGCAATAAAATCGAGATAAACCGTTAAAGGTTATCTCGATTCCTTTATCAAGCTTAAGACAAAGAAGAGCGGGCGGACAGCCTTTTAACGGAGCTGTCCGCCCGCTTATTTCTATTAAAGTCCTGCTTTAGTTTAACTAAGGCGAGTATATGGTGGTGCCTTCGTCAGCACTGACCGGCAACGGGAACTCTTTGAAGGTCATCGTCGCCGTGCAGAGGGTCTGTCCGACACTGTCTGCCCGTACAGTAACGGTAAACTTCATCGACTGTCCGGCAGCCAGCGTGGCGGCGCCATCGAAGGTAACCTTGCCACCGGCTACCGTATACGTCAGCGGGCCGGAGGCTGAGACATAGCTCACATTAGCCGGTAAGTTAAGTACCAGCTTAAGGTTGGTTACAGTCACTTCGCCCTGATTCTTCAGGGTCACTTCATAGGTGGTTTGACCGCCAACGGCTACAGGATCGATTGTATCGGTTATCTGCATGGTCATGCCGGGTTCACCGACAACCCGCCCGGGGGCGGATGCAGTAGCCGTGACTCCCTCCGCCGTGGCTACGTTTACGTTATTCACAAAACTGCCGATGGTGCTGCCCTGGCATACCACCGTTATAGTCGTCGATGCCCCTTCATTCAGCAAAGCCCTCGTCCATCTAAGCGTATTACCGCTGACACTGGCTCCAGGAGTGGATGACTGATAGGTCAGGTTGGCCGGTAGAGTATCGGTTATAACGAGATCGGTAAGGTCGGTCTCACCGGTATTTTTAACCGTAATGGTGTAAGTGCCGCTGGTCCTTAGATAGATTGTATCCGGTCCGGTCTTGGTAATGGCTACCGCCGGTACCCGCTGTCTTTCTATCGTGGTGACGGCGGAATCTTCCACCTTGGCGGCATTATCGGCAATAGCTTCCGCAGTGTTGGTGCAGGTGCCTACGACAGCCGCAGTGAAGGTAACGTTAAACGTTCTCTGGGCTCCGGATGCCAGGTCACCGATATTCCAGGTAACCACGCCGCCGGCTACCGTTGCCGCCGGTGAGGCCGAGTCGTAGTCGAGGCACGCCGGAATCCTGTCGGTTACCACCGTGTCTTCGGCGGTAATATTACCAATATTCTTTACGGTGATGGTGTACTGTACCTTATCACCCTCAGTGACCAGGGCCGGGCCTGTCTTGGTGATATCAAGCACAGCCTCGCCGAATACCGTGGTAATAGCACTTGCCTGGTCGGAAATACCCTCGGCGCTGGTTGCCTTAACGGTATTGGTCCAGAGACCCACCTGAGCCGCGGTGAACCTGGCGGTTATTGTAAACTTGTTATTTACTGCCAAATCGCCGATATTCCAGGTCACCGTTTCGCCGCTTGTAGCGGCAGCCG
>CAYYVO010000076.1:0-7988 GCA_964475175.1 uncultured Dehalococcoidaceae bacterium
TAACTACATCCACGTTTCCGAGATTGACCATTTCGTGGAGCATACGCCGTCGGGGAAGCAGCCGGGCGGCACCGACCTCCTGGGCAGGAAAAATGTCGAAGCAGGCGAGGCTGAGAAAGCCATTGCCGGATACGTGTCCACGCTCGTCCGCGACGGCGATACTATACAGGTAGGCGTGGGTTCCACCAGCGAGTGGTGTTGCACCCTGGGAACTTTCGAAAACAAGACCGACCTGGGCTGGCACTCCGAGACGACGCCGCGAGGCATCATCCCGTTAATACGAAGCGGCGTTATCACCGGCAAACACAAGACTCTTAATCCCAACAAGGCCGTGGCTACCGCCTGCGGCGGCGGCACCAAGGAAGATATGGACTTCATCAACATGAACCCGGCTTTCGAACTCTACAGCGCCGAGTACTGCCTGGACGTGCGGGTAATCGCCCAGCACGACAACATGGTGGCTATCAACAGCGCCGTCAGCGTCGATTTCGCCGGGCAGGTTGCCGCAGAGTCCATCGGCCCGCGGGTAATCAGCGGAGCAGGTGGGCAGACATCCTTTGCCATCGGCGCTTTTCTTTCCAAGGGCGGCCGCAGCATTACGGTGATGACCTCTACCGCCGGCAGCGGCGATAGAAGACTCTCCCGCATTACACCGATGCTGGCGGAAGGCACAATTGTTACCGTGCCAAGAACTATCAGCGACTACGTTATCACCGAGTACGGTATTGCCCACCTCAAGGGTAAGACACAGCGGCAGAGGGCCGAGGAGCTTATCGGCATCGCCCACCCGGACTTCCGCGCCGAGCTTAAAAAAGAAGCCGAGAAGCTGTACTGGCCATAATCCAAAAAGAGATTCAAGATATTATATACGAGGGCGGCGCCAAAAACGCCGCTCTCTTTCTTTACACACAGCGAGGTTCTTTATCGTTCGTTATTATGACGGCTCTCCAGAAGTCTGGCTTGGTAGTAATGCAGTATTACAGTTTAAGCACCAATAAACATCAATATATTCGGCAGCTTCAGGTAATATTCCAGGAAGCGGATTCTTTTTCTCTATATGCGCAATTAATCCTTTAGATCCACATAATCCACAATATTTATCGTCATACTTTTTGAGTTCATTATCTTTAAATGCGCCATGAAAAGGTTTCATTTCAACCTCCTTCAATGTATATCCCAACTTCTCTACAAGTCTTTGATACCAACGAAATACCACGATACTATGTCCAACTGTAGGAATCCATAAAATAATAGCTATTATTGCGGTCAGAAGCCACGGTAAAAAAAGAAACCATTTCAGGAAACTTCTAAAGAGCATCTGACGAAATTCCCCTTCTGATGTGTTAATATCTTAAAGATTTTTACGTTATGTCCAATATATTATACTTATTTACTTAATCAAACAAGAGGTGTTTAAGAGGGGCATAGCCCCTCTTCTAAAACTACCTCCCCCTCTCCTGCCGCAAGCCTCGTCAGGAGAGGGGGACACAGGCGGTGAGGTTTGTTAATAGCAACCGATGTGCCAAGGGCGGTCGTGTGGGAAATGTGAATCTGGAGTTGGCGGGAGTGGGAAATCATACCGCCACAAATCTTGAAAAGCCCTATCTTTATTGTTACAATAAAGAGTCAACTTCTTTGCCGAAGTGGCGGAATGGCAGACGCGCTACGTTCAGGGCGTAGTGTCCGTAAGGGCGTGGGAGTTCAAATCTCCCCTTCGGCACCACAATAAATTAAGGATGTGCTTGTAGCTCAGCTGGATAGAGCGCAGCCCTGCGGAGGCTGAGGCCGTGGGTTCGAATCCCGCCAAGCACGCTATATGGGCGGTTAGCTCAGTTGGTCAGAGCACCTGCTTTACACGCAGGGGGTCACAGGTTCGAGTCCTGTACCGCCCACCATACCGTACGGTAGGTAGAACTCCTGCCTTATCAATAGCCATCTTTTCCGGTGGGAGAGGTACCGAATAGCTCAGGACTGCTTCATCGTCGATTTTGTCTCTAACCGGTATAATCTCTTTATCCACAAAATCGGCCAGCGTCTTTTGCATCAAGCGCGCTTCCTCATCGACGAAGCACTCCGGATACTGTAGTTTGTACCATTGACTGGTCTGGTCTAACATACGTTTCCCCCTTTATAAAAATTCTCTGGTAGGCTAGCTGCGTCCGGTATTAACGCTCGGTGGGTTATGCGTTACCGAGGGCGATGCTGCTATAAACACATGGATTTGTCAACAATGGGTGGGCAAACCCATAGCCGCACCATGTAGTTACTCCCGGCGCGTCACCAGAAACTATGGAGAAAGTTTCTTGACAAAGCATTTATAGCTATGATATACAGTTTACGACAATATTGTTCCTGCAAACAAAAATCCGTATATGAAAGGCACTCAGGCTGGGCACTGGAGAATACCGTGTGCCCGGTAGCCCGGATGGACCAAATATTTTCACGATAGAGAGGGGGGGGGTATAATTATGTAGTTTACATTAGCAGGTCAAAAGGTTTATTACCGTAAATAGGGGAGGTATTAAGGCATGCTGAGGAAGATTAAAACATACGGTATACCACTTTTAGTTTGTGCCATGATTATATCCACTTTTATCGGCGGGTGTGCCGAACCGGAGCCGACGCCCTCGCCAACACCAGCACCCACGCCAGAACCAGCACCGGCGCCCGCGCCGGATATTCCTAAAGAAATCCTTATTGGTGATACGGTTTCATACACTGGCCCATATGCGGTCTTCGGAGGAGTATCAAGTTTCGGAACAGAAGCGGCTGTCGAGGATATCAACAAAAAGGGCGGGATATACGTGAAGGAGTATGATGCTAGAATACCCGTCAGGTGGATAACCCGCGATTGTGAGAGCGACCCGCTCAAGGTAGCGCCTCTTACTGAAGATTTGATTCTCAATGATGAGGTACACTTTCTTGGCGGGCATTTTGAGGTCCCCACCATGCGCCAGGGCACGGCCATGATGGCCGAAAAATACAAGATACCGGCCGTTTTCGGTGTCGGTACCTATGAAGCCTGGGTGGGTATGCGCGAGGCAGCGGCGGCACCGTGGACCTACAGTTGGGCGTTCGGCTTTTCCATCGGCACCCCGGCACAGGCAGGGGATTTCCGGGCTGATGCACCCGGCTATCTGATGATGCCCACGTGGTTTGGCGCACTGGACGCCTTCGCGGATAAGACCAACAAGAAAGCGGCTGTCTTTGCTTTTGATGACCCCGACGGCAGGGGCTGGTATATGGGATTTACCGGAGCCGTCGCCGAGCAGGGGTATGAGTGCTACCGCTCTTCCGACCAGTTCGGTATATATCCCCCTGGAACGACCGATTTTACTTCTCTGATACAGGAATGGAGGAACGAGGGCTGTGAGATATTATGGGGCAATTGCCCGGCACCTGATATCGGTACAGTGCTGAAACAATGCATGGTGCAGGGTTTTGTACCCAAGGTGGTATTCGCCACCAGGGGCGCCATGTTCTATCAGGAGATCGTATCCTGGGGCGGCGACCTGCCGAACGGTGTGGGTATGGAGGTCTACTGGGAACCATCCATTAAGAATGCCGAAGGCATCGACGGCGAAACCCCGCAATCACTGGCGGACAGGTGGTATGAAGCGACGGGAGAACCGCTGGCCCAGGGAATCGGATGGAATTATGCGGTAGCCCAGACGCTATTTGACGCCATCGAGAGGGCAGGTACGCTTGATGCAGATGCGGTTAACAAGGCTTTAGCCGAAACCGACCTGGTCACCATGTGGGGACGCGTCCTGTTTAAACAGGACAATCAGTTCCAGAGAGTACCCTGCCAGTTTGGCCAGTGGCAGAAAACCGACGAAGCATGGGGATGGGAAGCGCCGATAGTCTTTTCCTATAACGATTTCATGCCGGCTACGGCGGACCTGATCTTCCCCAAGCCCTGGGATTAACTGAAGAACCAGCAAGTGCCCGACAGGGCTTGGACCGTTAAACAGTCCAAGCCCTGTTGAATGTGCGCGTTCATGAATAGGATAGCTGCCCTCGGCTGATAGCATCTAAGGGATTCACGTATAGCAACAAAGGCGTAGATATGGAAACACCGCTTCTTTCAGTATCGGGTATTTATAAGCATTTCGGAGGACTGGCGGCCGTTAGAGACATAAGTTTTGATATTCACGCGGGAGAGGTCCTGGGACTAATGGGACCTAACGGTGCCGGTAAGTCGACACTACTAAATATCATATCCGGTGAATACAAGCCGGATAATGGCACGGTACATTTCCGCGGTAGTGACATTACCAGGCTCTCCTCGCATCGCATCTGCCACCTGGGTATCGCCCGCACGTATCAGATTCCCCAGCCGTTCGTCAATTTAACGGTACGGCAAAACATCATGGTGGCAGCGCAATACGGTAAAGGCCTGAACGTGAGCGACGCGGAAAATGAATCTTCTCAAATACTCGACATGGTAAACCTGATGGATAAAAAGCATATAATCGCCAGAGACCTGGCGGCGATAACCCTCAAAAGGCTCGAGCTGGCCAGGGCACTGGCCACTGGCCCGGAGGTATTGTTGCTCGATGAAGTCGGGGCGGGGCTAACCGAAGAAGAAATCACGCAATTGCTGGAGCTCCTGCAAAAAATACGCAGCACCGGGGTAGCCATAATACTTATCGAGCATATTATGAGAGTAATGACCAAGGCAGTAGACAGGATTATCGTTATGGACAAGGGAATGAAAATCGCCGAGGGAGCGCCGGACGAGGTGATGGAAGATAGAAAGACCATCGAGGCTTACCTCGGCGAATAATTGAGGATTAAGAATCACGGTATCACATTAAGACAGGGAAAATATAATCAATAAATAAATGACTGATGATATATTACTGAAGGTCGATAACGTGGACGCGTTCCATGGGAGCTTCCAGGCCTTATGGGACGTATCATTAACTGTGAAACCGGGAGAAATCGTCGCCATCATCGGCGCCAATGGAGCCGGCAAGTCCACCCTGCTAGATACCATATCGGGAATGGTACACCCGGCGAAGGGCAGTATTGTATTTGAAGGGAAGGATATCTCCGCTATGGAGCCTTTCCAGATAGTTGGCCTTGGCATTTCTCAGACTCCGGAGGGAAGAAGGATTTTCCCGGGCCTGACTGTTCTGGAGAATCTGATAATCGGGTCGTACAATCGCAGGGCTAGGTCTGAGCGGCAGCGTAATCTCCAGAGGGTTTATCAGTTCTTCCCCGTATTAGAGGAAAGAAAGTCGCAGCTGGCCAAGACCCTGAGCGGTGGTGAGCAACAGATGCTGGTCCTGGGACGCGGCTTGATGTCAAACCCCAAGCTAATACTGCTCGATGAAATGTCTCTGGGTTTAGCACCCATCGTGGTTAACGATCTCTATAAAGTTTTGAAAGAAATCAGGGATAGAGGTATCACCATATTGTTCGTCGAGCAGAACGTGAGACGAAGCCTAACCGAAGCGGACCGGGCTTACATCATGGAAGCCGGACGCGTTATTTTAAGTGGCGATGCGGCTGAACTCAGGGAAGAGGAGCGAGTCAAGAAAGCCTATTTCGGCACCTGAAGACAGTAAGGAAACGTCATAGATGACTTTATTATCTGATTTAGCGACACCCCTGGTAATGGGTGTACTATTAGGCGGTTTATATGCAGTAATCGCGCTGGGATTGTCACTCGTCTTCGGGGTGGTTAAAGAGATAAACATAGCCCATGGCGACCTCGTGATACTGGGTAGCTACTTTGGTTATGTCGCGATGACCGTTATCGGTATAGATCCTATTTTAAGCCTGATTATCGGTATGCCTCTTTTATTTGGGATCGGTTTCCTTATCCAGAAATACCTTTTGAACCGCGCCTTCAAGATATCGATGGACACGACGTTGATCATCACTTTCGGTATCTCCTTAATACTGCAAAATACCTGCCAGCTTTTCTGGACACCCTTGTCCCGCGGCCTGACCACCTCCTATACGCTAATCGGCCTTTCCGCCGGGCCAGTCCATGTTCCCCTGACATATGTGCTGGACTTTGCCGTCGCCATAGTCGTCATGGTTTTACTCCGCGCCTTCCTGATGAGAACTTATCTGGGCAAGGCTATCCGGGCAGCCGCGCAGGACAGGAGGGCTGCCCACCTGATGGGAATTAACACCGACCAGGTTTATGCCTATACGTTCGGTATTGCTACGGCGCTAGCAGCCGTAGCCGGTATTTTCCTAGGATTGACTTTTTCCTTTACCCCGGTATCAGGAATGTCTTTTCTGATAATCGCCTTGGGCATCGTTGTCCTAGGGGGGATGGGCAGCATCGTGGGTACATTTGTCGGGGGTATCGCCTTCGGCCTGGCACAGACTATAGGGGGATATTTCTTCGGCCTTGCCGCCCAGATGCTGGTCGCCTACGTTATGGTGCTCGTGGTACTTGCCCTGATTCCACGAGGAATATTCGGTCGCTAGGAGTAATATGAAAATCGCCATCCGCCGACCTCAATTGAGGCTGATGCCTCTTATAATAATCGTCATAATACTGGCGTTTTTCCCGGTGATGGGCGTGCCCCGTGTCTGGCTACTCTATCTCTTTATGTTCTTTGTCTACCTGGCGATGGCGAACATGTGGAACCTTCTGGCAGGTTACAGCGGCCTGATATCACTGTGCCCGGGCGCCTTCGTCGGGCTGGCAGGCTATACCCTGGCGATATTGACGTGGCTCGGCTGGCCCTACTATGTCGGCATGATACTCGGTAGTATCGTGGCGGCGCTGTTCGCTCTGCTGATATCTTTCCCTGTCTTCAGGTTGAAAGGCATATACTTCGCCATCGGGACACTGGTATTACCGGAGGTATTGAGGTATGTCTTCATCATCTGGTCACCCGTCGGCCAGCCGGTATACGGGGGAGGGGCCGGCTATACGGTAAAAGGAGTAGCCGATGTCTCCCAGGCGCAGATGTACTGGCTGGCTCTGGCTATCGGCATCGCTTCGATTATATTAATGAGATATATCCTGCGTTCAAAATTCGGGTCAGGGCTGGCGGCAATCCGCGATAACGATGTCACCGCAGCAAGTACCGGGATAAACATTTATAAACTAAAGGTTTTCTCATTTGTCATTTCCGCCCTGGTGACGGGCGTTGCCGGGACAATCTTTTACGTCTTTCAGGGGTATATCGAGCCAGGCAGCGCTTTCAGCGTGAGGTGGTTAGTCATAATAATGCTTGCCACTGTTATAGGCGGAGAGGGCATTGAAGAAGGTCCTATCATCGGTACGGTAATAGTGGTGATTTTATATTTCCTGCTGGCAAGATATGCGAATATCAGCCTCATCATACAGGGCGTGATACTGGTCACAATAATGTTACTGGCGCCGCAGGGCATCATGGGCACCTTACGGAAGATGCGTGCTTACCGTGCCCTGTTAAAATCAACAACATGGCGCTGATAGCCGGTACAAGAATTCTAAAAGTAACAATTGGGCACTCCGACATTCACCTGGCAATCCCTTTTTAGAAAAGTATAGTATAAGACTTTCCAGAACTATATACAACCTCTGAGTAAGATTTTTATCAGGGGAATATCTGAAAAAAGTGGCACCAGGTGGATTCGAACCAACCTTATATGTCACCGAGACTAAATGCCAACGTAAAAGTTCTACCTTTCGTACAGTACTGCCCACCATTTTTTGAAGCTAAAAAAACCCTTATGCTGGTTATCGCATAGAGGCTTTTCTTATGGATGGCACTAATTTGGCACTAATTATATTTTGGTAGGCAAAATAGGTAAAATGAATAGATACCTATATTAAGTCCACGTGTTCTTCCCTATGTTCGCGCAGGGGCAGCGGCTGGATTTGGAAAAGGTCAAAACTTGATACCTGTGCTATAATAGCTTCAAGTAACAACGTTTCAACGTTTTATTGGAGGCTAGTATGGATAATTCAGTAGTACTATCGGTTGGTGATAGTCATCATATTCGGCTTGGCAAAGACCGTATTG
>CAYYVO010000077.1:0-7927 GCA_964475175.1 uncultured Dehalococcoidaceae bacterium
AACAATTACCGTATGGCCGTCGTCGTCGACGAATACGGCGGCACGGCGGGGATAGTCAGCTTGAGCCGGCTGGTGGAGGAAATCGTCGGCGAGGTTGGCGACGAGATGGCCGGCGTGGAAAAAGACTACGAGATAATCAACGACTACACCTTCCAGATTGAAGGCAGCATGCGTATCGATGAAGCTAACAAGGAGATGGAACTGGAACTCCCCGAAGGCGAAGACTACGAGTCGGTCGCCGGTTTCATCCTGAGGCTGCTGGGGCATATCCCACGGCTCAATGAGCAGCTGCGATACCGGGGAATGAAGATAGTAATAACCGAGATGAAAGGACAGAAGATAGAGAAGATTCTACTGACCCGGGAAAAACGAACCAAACCTGAGGAAAAGACGGAAGCAGAGTAACACTATGGGTGGCAACGAACTGGTTTATATAATACTGATTATCATTTTCATCATGCTGACTGCTTTCTTCTGCAGTTCGGAAACGGCATTTCTCTCGCTGCAGAAAATCCGGCTGGAGCACCTCGTCGGTACCAAGGTAAAAGGCGCCAGCCGGGTGGCGCGGATGATTGAGAGGCCGGAAAAGCTCCTTTCTGTAGTTCTGCTGGGAATAAACATCTGCAATACGGCCGCGGCCGCCCTGGTGACGGCTCTGGCGGTTGACCTGTGGGGGGAACAGGGTATTATTATAGCCACCGCGATTATCACCGTGGTTATTCTCATATTTGCCGAGACGACCCCCAAGACATTCGCCACCCAGCACTCGGAACGACTGTCATTATTGTTTGCGCGTCCCCTGGAACTGGTATCCTGGGTATTCACGCCTTTCGTGATTGCCTTAAGCTGGATGGCCGCCGGATTCGCCAGGATTTTCGGGGGCAGACCCACCGTCAGGGCGCTTGCCAGCGCGGAGGAAATCCGCACCATGATATCCGTCGGTCATAAAGAGGGTACCGTAGAGGAGCACGAAGCCAAGCTGCTGCATAAAGTCTTCGAGTTCGGCGACCGCCCGGCCCACGAGGTCATGGTGCCCCGACCTGAAGTTATCGCCATCATGCAGGGCTCCAAACTGTCCGACCTGCTGGCCCTCTATTCCGAGAATCCGATGTCCCGCTTCCCTGTATTCGTGGAAAATATGGACAACGTCGTTGGTACATTATCGGTCAAGGATGTGCTCATGGCCCTGGCCAGGGGAACCGCCGATGAGAACAGCACCATCGACGACCTGGTGCGACCGGCCTACTTCACCCCGGAGTCCAAGGACATAGATGAGCTCTTCGCGGAGATGCGTGATGAGAACTACCGCATGGCCGTTGTCGTTGATGAATACGGCGGCACGGCCGGCATAGTAAGTCTGAGTCGACTTGTCGAGGAAATCGTCGGTGAGGTCGGCGACGAGCTGGCCGGCGTTGAAAAAGACTATGAGATAATTAACGATTACACCTTCCAGATTGACGGCAGTATGCGCATCGATGAAGTCAATGAGGAGATGGACCTCGAACTGCCGGAAGGGGAAGACTACGAAACGGTCGCCGGATTTATCCTGAATCTGTTGGGCCACATACCCAAGCGCCACGAGCAACTGCGCTACCGTGACATGAAGATGGTTATAACGGAAATGAAGGGACTCAAGATAGAGCGAATCCTGCTGACCAAAGACCGCAAGAAAACGAAGGAATAGGCCGATACCAAGACCGATACCGTCTGATAAATTGGAGAATTACCCTTATTAAATCTAAATCCATCCGAGAGAAATCATGCAAAGACTACGTGTAAGATTCAGCCGGGAAGAAGAGGTAAAATATATCTCTCACCTGGACCTGATGCGTCTGTGGCAGAGGGTGCTCAACAGGGCGGGGGTAGCTATAGCCTACTCGGAGGGATTTAATCCTCACCCCCGCATGTCACTGGCGGCGCCTCTTGCCCTGGGCGTAACCAGCGAAGCCGAGTTGATGGATATCGTGCTGGCCAGGTGGTCTTCTCCCCACTCTTTCACCGAGGCCATCACCCGGCAGCTGCCTCCCGGCATAAAAATAGAAGGGGTCTATAACACACCACTGACTATGCCGTCGCTGCAGTCTCAGGTACGCTTTGCCGAGTACTCTGTGACACTGGAAACCGAAAAAACGCAGTCAGAAATACAAGCAGTTATTAACGCGTTGCTTGATAAAGAGAGCATACCGTGGGAGCATCAACGTGATACCGGGCCGCGTCGTTACGACATTAGAAAATTAATCGACGACCTGTGGCTGGCTGAATATCATGACAACAACTGCACCATCGGGATGAGGCTTCGGTGCGACAGCAACGGCTCGGGCAGGCCGGAGCAGGTAGCCGCTGCCCTCGGCTTCGAGAAATACCCCCTGTCGATCCACCGCACCAGGCTCATTCTTCAGGCGAAGTAAGTATATTGGTAATATAATCCATTTTTCTGTCCCCTAATCCCCCTTTCCTTTCTATAAGAAGCGCGATACAATAAGGAGTGAACTGGAGCATTTCGGGATAATCCACTGATGCTCCTAGGGTGACAAGATGGGAATAGATCACAAAGAACAAAGGGGTTAACTTTAGATAGTATTCCCTCACAGGGGTTTTATATGACCACCAAACAACCAAGAGTAGCAGCCATAATCGTCGCGGCGGGGGCGGGAAAGCGCATGGGGGGCATCGATAAGGTCTTCGCCCCGCTGAGGGGAGAGCCTCTCCTCCTGCGGGCCACGCGCCCCTTCCAGCAGTGCCCTGCGATAAACCAGGTTGTGGTAGTGGTCAGCGGCGAGAAAGAAGGCCGGTGCCGCGCTCTGGTGACCGGGCCGGAATGGTCCAAGGTAACCGATGTCTGTATCGGCGGGGATCGGAGGCAGGATTCCGTGGCCGCCGGGCTGAAACGGCTCAAAGAGTTCGACTGGGTTATCATCCACGACGGCGCCCGCCCGCTGGTAACCATTGACCTGATTGAACGGGGACTGGAGGCGGCTAAAGAGACGGGCGCGACGGCGGCGGCCGTTCCCGTTACCGATACCGTCAAGGTTGTAGGTGAGGATGAGATAGTAAAAGAGACCCCACTGCGTGAGGCGCTCCGGGTGATACAGACACCCCAGGTCTTCAGGTTCGATGTTATCCAGATTGCCCACCAGCAGGACTCCTCTGATGTAACCGACGATGCCTCGCTGGTGGAGCGGCTGGGTCATAAGGTTAAGCTGTATCCGGGGTCTTATGAAAATATAAAAATAACCACCCGCTACGACCTTGCCCTTGCCGAGATTATTCTAAAGCGACGTGAGGGATAAAATGCGTATCGGAATCGGATATGACGTTCATCCCCTAGCCCCCAGGCAGAAACTGGTGCTGGGTGGAGTCCATATACCTTTCGATGAGGGGCTGGAAGGCTGGAGTGATGCCGATGCCCTTACCCACGCCGTCATAGACGCCCTGCTGGGGGCGGCGGCTCTGGGGGATATCGGCAGCCACTTTCCGGTGGGTGACCTCCAGTACAAGGATATCTCCAGCCTGGTGCTGCTGGAAAAAGTTAAGGAAAAACTGGCAGAGAGCGGCTACCGTGTGGTTAATATCGATGCCACCGTTATAGCGGAAAGGCCCCGACTCCATGAGTATATCGACGAGATGCGGCAGAAGCTGAGCCAGACGCTCGGGATAGAAACAGGCCAGGTCAGCGTCAAGGCCAGCACGGCCAATACGCTGGGCTCAATCGGTCGCAGCGAGGGTATCGCGGCGCTGGCCGCAGCATCAATAGAAGGCGGTAATAATGCAAATATTTAACTCACTCTCCGGGAAAAAAGAAGAGTTCCAGCCTCATGGCGACGTAGTAAAGATGTACGTTTGCGGCATCAATCCCTACAGCGATTCCCATATCGGTCACGCCATGAGCTACATCATTTTCGACGTCGTCCGGCGCTACCTTGAGTTTTGCGGCTATACGGTAAACCACGTGGAAAATGTTACCGATGTCGAAGACAACATCATTGCTACGGCAAATAGGCTTGGCATATCGGTGAAAGAGTTGACAGAAAAATATACGGAACGTTACTTCGAAGACATGGATGCCCTCAATGTACTCAGGCCCCACCATACACCGAAGGCTACGGAGACTATTCCGGAAATAATTGCCATGACGCAGGGGCTTATCGAAAAAGACTTTGCCTACGCAGTCGGCGGTGACGTCTATTTCCGGGTAAGGAAAGTGGCCGACTATGGGAAGCTTTCCAAACGAAACCTGGAGCAGATGATGGCCGGGGCGCGAGTAGAAGCCGGGGAGGCCAAGGAAGACCCCATGGACTTCGTCCTCTGGAAGGAGTCGAAGCCCGGTGAGCCTTCGTGGGACAGCCCGTGGGGAAAAGGGAGGCCTGGGTGGCATATCGAATGTAGTGCTATGTCCATCAAATACCTGGGCGAACAGATAGATATTCACGGCGGCGGGCAGGACGTGGTCTTTCCCCACCATGAAAACGAGATAACGCAGTCGGAGAGCTTCACCGGCAAAAAGCCTTTTGTAAAGTACTGGATGCATAACGGTCTCCTGCAGATGGACGCCGAGAAGATGAGCAAATCGCTCGGGAACCTGATAACGATACGTGAAGCCCTCGAAAAATACAGCCCCGATGCCATACGCATTTTCGTTCTCGGCTCGTACTACCGTAGCCCTTTGAGTTTTTCTTACGAAGCCCTCGATGCCGCCGAAAAAGGCGCCGAGAGGCTGCGGCAGGTTGCCCGGGGAGAAGATAAAGTAACAATGGGGGCGAAAGGTATTAAAGTTGAAATGTATCGCCAGAGGTTCATCGAGGCTATGGACGACGATTTCAATACCGCCCAGGCGTTGGCGGCACTCTTCGACCTCGCGCGGGATATCAACCGCGCCGAGAAAACGGGAACGGACGCCGGTAAAGCCAGAGATACACTCCGGGAGCTGGGCGGGGTGCTCGGGCTTACCTTCCAGGCTCCGGAAGCGGCACCACTGGATATAGAATCTCTGAAGCAGCTGGTGGAATTCATCAATAAAAAGGTCTCTGAAGCTGGCATGGAAGAAATAGCTTCTGGCAATGTACCGGATGACGCCGCGGCTATAATGGATTCATTGATATCAACAAGGCAGCAGATGAGGAAAGCCAAACAGTTCCAGCTTGCCGATGAAATACGGAACAAACTTGGTGAGCTGGGGATTGCCCTGGAAGACACGCCCCAAGGTACGGAATGGAAGCAAAAAAAATAGCGGGAACAATAATTTACCGCTGTTTATGGAGAGAAAACAAGGGTGTCGGGATTCTTCAGACGCCTTCCACTCTTTCGCAAGCCTCATTCTTTTCAGGCTTACTACGCGTGTCTTGTAGTATCGGAGTTACGAAAACAGTGCTGGTCCCGCTTTATCCTTCAACAGGGAAGGTGGGGATGGGTAGAGTGTTGCCGCCGGATTAGCCCTTGCCGATACGAAATACCTTGGTGCCACAGGTAGGGCAGGAACCCTGGGTTGCCGGACGGCCGTTCTTCAGCGTGACAGCTTGAGGATTTTTAACCTCCACCTTTTTTCTACACTTCATGCAATA
Source organism: uncultured Dehalococcoidaceae bacterium (assembly GCA_964475175.1). Taxonomy (GTDB): domain Bacteria; phylum Chloroflexota; class Dehalococcoidia; order Dehalococcoidales; family RBG-16-60-22; genus CAYYVO01. The sequence goes on from CAYYVO010000077.1 coordinate 5,559, forward strand.
AGCTTGCATTTCCGCACCTCCTTGATATCCTGCCTTGCAGAGTAGCACCGACGCCGTTGTTTGTCAATAGATTTAGCCCTAAAAATACTACAATTTACTAAACGGCTTTCCTGATTTTCACCTCGTCGCCAACTTCGGCTTTAAGCAGGTTGCCGGCATGACCTCCGGTTAGCGATATTTCCAGATGGTCACTGCTGCCGATAAGCGCCACCAGCCCCTGCCCGGAGTCGTAGGTCAGGCTCAACCCGTGGATTTTCTCTTTTCCAACCTCGACGATAATATCCCCGGATTCCGGCAGGTCACCGCTTTTTATACTGGTTATCAGGTTACCGAAATTATCAATGTGCAGGATATTTCCTCCAATTGTGCCGTCTGCTTCCCGATGAGGTCTTTGCAGGGGTAAAACCGCCAGCGAGTCTATCGAATCGCCAAATTCGGCGAGAGGTTTACCCAGGGAAAGGTGGGCGGCCACCGGGGCAAAGATATCGCGACCGTGGAATGTAGCACTGACCGGGGACAGCCAGAATTTCGGCTCTGTAATGGCTACAGCTTCGATTCCTGAACCGTCTTTTAACTTGAGTCGTCCGGCATCCGGCGGGTCTGTGATATGTTCGCGCACGATATAGTTAAGGACACCGTTATCCGGCGCTACGAAGTCGGCCTCCGGCGTCCTCAGGATAACGGCCTTCCGCCCGGTGCCTACACCGGGGTCAATCACCACCAGATGAACGGTACGCTTGGGGAAATACTTATAAACCGTGCTTATGACAAAGGCGGCTTGAGAAATGTTCTGGGGTTCGATGGTATGGCAAATATCAACCAGGTTGGTCTGGGGATTAATGCTGAGTATCACGCCTTTCATGGCAGCGACATAGGCATCGGAAAGACCGAAATCGGTCGTTAAAGTTATTACGGCACCCATGTCACCTACCGCGAATCAGACTCGTACTCTGAGTGAAATAATCGCAAGGATGATGAAAATAACCGCCAGGGCGATTGTCAACTGGAACATTGTTTTTTCCACGCCCCGCTTGGTACGATATACCGTATCAGCCTGTCCGAAGATACCCCCCAGGCCCCCACCCCTCACCTGGAGCAGGGAAACCAGTATCAGGGCTACAGCGACTACTATCTGAGCTACGTATAAGTAAGTTTCCATTTATATCTCCACCTGCCGGTACCGCGGTTTACGCAAGCTGTCTCTTCAACACTTCATTAACAAGCTGCGGGTTGGCTCGGCCTTTGGTTGCCTTCATTACCTGGCCTACCAGGAACTTGAGTGCCATTTCCTTACCGGCTTTATAATCAGCTACAGGCTGCTCATTAGAGTTTATCACTTCAGCAACGATTTTCTCAAGCTCCCCGGTATCGCTTATTTGGCTGAGTCCCCGCTCGCTTATAATTTTATCGGCGCTTTTGCCGGAATGAAACATCTCTTCCAGCACAGACTTGGCCGTGGCTGTGTTAATCGTACCGTGAGAACTCTTTATCAGCCCCGATAGCATCTCCGGACTTATTTTCTCCCCGAATTTCTCAATATCGATATTATTGGCATTCATAATGCGGCTGGCTTCTCCCAGGAGCCAGTTGCTAACTTCTTTCGGCGTTACGTCTTTACTGACCCTGGCGCTTTCCTCAAAGTATTCTGCCATGGCCTTGGTACTGGTGAGGAGGTCGGCATCATAGAGGGGCAGGTCGTATTCGCTTATAAAGCGGACGCGCCTGGCCTCGGGCAGCTCGGGAAGTTTTTTCCTGACCTCTTCCACCCAGTCGCCACTGATAACGACGGGCGGGAGGTCCGGCTCCGGGAAGTAACGGTAGTCGTGGGCATATTCCTTGCTGCGCTGGGAGACGGTCTTGCCTTTATCCTCCACCCATCCCCTCGTTTCCTGTACAAGCTTCTTGCCTTCGTCAGCGGCTTTCCGCTGGCGCCGGGCTTCGTAGTCCATGGCAAGGTAGACCGCCTTAAAGCTGTTCAGGTTCTTGACTTCCACCTTGGCTCCCAATTCCTTACTGCCGAGGGGACGCACGCTGATATTGGCATCGCAGCGGAAGCTGCCCTCCTCCATATTGCCGGTGGAAACCCCCAGGTACTGTAAAATACTGCGCAGCTTGATGAGGTACTGCCGCGCCTCCTCCGGGGAACGCAGGTCCGGCTCGCCGACGATTTCCATGAGGGGACAGCCGGAGCGGTTGACATCCACCAGGCTGTAGTCTTCGCCGTCCGGAGAGGTGCGGTGCATCAGCTTGGCGACGTCTTCCTCGAGGTGGACACGGGTGATGCCTATTTTCTTCTTTTCACCGTCAACTTCGATGTTAAGCCAGCCTTTCTGGCCGATGGGGGCATCGTACTGGGAAATCTGGTAGCC
>CAYYVO010000078.1:0-2927 GCA_964475175.1 uncultured Dehalococcoidaceae bacterium
TTACTCCATTATATGGTAAATTAATTCGTATTTTTGCCAGACCGGTCACAAAGGGGAATTGTAGAAATTTATACCCTGGATGAGCCCCGGGTGCCCATGGATAAAACTTATTACCTCAACCTCGCCCTACCAAACAAAAGGAGGCAATTAATATGGCTGAAATAAAAAATCTCAGTCTTTCCGTTATCACCGGGGCTGGCGCCATTAGAAGGGCAAGAATCGAATACGATATAATTTTCTTTCCAATCGAAGTCAACTTGAATGTCGCATTCTGGGAACTTGCAGCGGTTATCGAGATAGACGACGAAGTAGACGAATGGCATAACTACAGTCGTCATGGAGGGCTCTGGTGGCGGGCAAAAGGAAACCTGGATGAACTGGTCAAATGGGTTCACTACGGAACTGTAACCCCTAGTGGCAACTATGACATCCACCGAACCTACGAAAGGGATCTCTCTGGCCCGTGGGTTACCGGATCAGCAGAATCCGGACCGGAAGAATTGCGACCTCTCGTATATGTAAATCCTCAAATCACTTCCCATGTTGCTATTGGTGATCAGATAAGCGCTGATATCGGATGATGCCATATCCACTGGGCACCCGAGGCTGAAAAGTACGACGCTAGATTACCAAATTAATAAGGCTTCGCGGTTATTATTTGATTAGATTATCCTGATGTTAGTTTTTTAAAAAGCGTTAGATGGCCATCCCCTAACTATATTCGTTCAGGTAATAATTTGAGAGTGTGCTTAATCAGCCAGAAAAAGTTTCTCCTCAGACCGTAAAAATCCTGTATTGTACCTCTACTCCCACCGATACTTCTTTTTCTTAATCTTCAGCTTTTCCAGCCCGCAGCTATAGCAGATACCGTTATGGCAGCATATCACCGCCCCGCACTCCGGGCACTTCCACTTCTCTTCCTCTTTTTGTAAGAATGCCGCCATACCCTTGTCCCTGATAAATTCTAGGTTCTCAATCATGCTCATGCGGTACAGGGTGCTATAGCGTTTATCGAGATGCTTTAAGTTGCGGCAGGGGAATTCCTCACACTCGAAACAGTACTGCACGCTCCCGCTACCCAGTAATTCACATTGCTTTTTCATAAAGGCACAGTTTTTATCCCGGGGACGGCAGCCGTCGCAGTACGACCTCATAATCCCCGTACTTTTCAGGTCATTTTTCATCGAAAGGTAGCTGCTGCATATACCGCAGTTCATGCCGCAGGGGGCAATCAATTCTTCATCCATATCGGGCTCCTAGCGGGTATGGGTGCCATAGGCGATATGCGTCCCGCCGGAGGGATATTCGAACTTTTTGGCGGCTATCTGCACCATCTCCTGACCGAGTTCCTTGGTCGCTTTCATACATTTCTCGAGGTTTTTAACCTCGCCCTTGCCGCCGCCATAGGCGGCAATAAAGCTGGCCGGGAGCATCCGGCGGGTAATCATGTAGAAATACAGGTCTTTGACGGCATCAACCAGTCCAAAGCTGCCGGCCACGGCAACGATACCCCCGACCTTATTGGCCAGAGTTCTCCCGGGTTTTCCCAGGGCAATCGTCCGGTCGATGACGGTTTTACCCTGGCCTGTCATATTGTAGAAATATACCGGCGTTCCGAAGATGATGCCATCGGCTTCCAGAAGCTTCTCATAGAGGTTCTGCATCTCGTCCTTGATATGGCACTCTCCCGTCTCGCGGCAGCCCCAGCAGCCGTCACAGGGTTTTATATCCTTGCCGGCGACCGTATACAGTTCTGTTTCGGCCCCTTCCTCGGTGGCGCCGCTGAGCGCCTGATTAAGCAATACCACTGTGTTTCCTTCCGGACGGGGACTGAACGAAAGGCCTAATATTTTCATGTCTTGCCTCCTGTATCTGGATAATTATTTTGCCACATTATAACATCGGCAGAGGACGACATGGAAATAATATATCCTCCAGCTTTATTAGGGAAATTTGCCACACCGCACTTCTTGTAAATTTTGACCTTAACATGCTACACCAATCTTTAAGAGTGTCCCGGCCCTGAGAAAATATAAAGCACAGACTTGAAATCTGTGCTTTCGTTTATTGGAATCGCTATTTTCTTTTACTTAAATAGACTATTTACGAATACCGGAAAGAACTGCCCGCCTTTCATTTCTATATCGCAGGATATTAAAGAGATTCCTAAAATTGAATCTCTTTAAGGTCGGGACTGATAATCAGTTTCGGCTCGGTAACCGACTGCACATCCTCGGCGGTCAGCCCGGGGGCCACTTCCCGCAGCAGGAGACCTTTCGGCGTAACCTCGATAACCGCGAGGTCTGTTACAATAAGGTCAACCACTCCTTTTGCGGTCAGAGGATAGCTGCACTCCTTCACAATCTTGTAATCGCCGTCATTGGTAACGTGAATCATGGCAATAATCGTCCGCTTGGCACCGACTGCCAGGTCCATCGAGCCGCCGATATTCCCGATATCTTCCGGCAAACCCCGGCCAGGATTCTGCCACCCCGCCAGGTCGCCCTTCTCCGATACCTGTAACGCACCGAGAACTGCTACGTCCATATATCCGCCCCGTATCATGGCGAATGATTCGTTTTCGGAAAAATAGCAGCTACCCGGCAGTTCGGTTACCGGCTGGCAGCTGGCGTTTATAAGGTCCTGTTCTACGTTGTCCTGGGCTGCCAGAGGCCCGGTATTGAGCATTCCAAGCTCGGCCTGTAATGTGATGTCCCGGCCTTCAATCCAGTCTGATACAAGTGTCGGTATGCCGATGCCCAGATTCACATATGTTCCGTCATCGAGCTCATTGGCCACCCTTAGTGCTATCAGTTCCCGTGATAATCCTTTGAATTTCTTAGCTACGTTCACTCTCTTATTTCTCCTAAATAGATACTAGTCGATGGTCGGGAAGTATTTGGGCCTATCCACTTTGACCACTCTCT
>CAYYVO010000078.1:2937-7922 GCA_964475175.1 uncultured Dehalococcoidaceae bacterium
CTGGACATAGACACCCGGTATATGAACCATATCGCCATCGATTTCACCGGGTTCCACGATATTCTCCACGGCGGCAATGGTTATTTCCCCCGCCGCTGACATTTCAGGATTGTAGTTCCTGGCCGTCATGTGACAGTTTAGATTACCCGTGCGGTCGCCCTTGTAGGCATACACGAACGCGTAGTCGGGCTTTAATGCGAGCTCCAGGAGATATTCCTTGTCCCCGAATTTCCTCTTCTCCTTCCCCCTCTCAACTACTGTCCCGACACCGGTGGGTGTATAGAAAGCGGCAAGCCCGGCCCCGGCCGCCCTGAGTTTTTCCGTAAAAGTTCCCATGGGGAATACTTCCATTTCTATTTCACCGGCACGAACGGCCTTCTCGGCGGGAGAGTCCGCCCCGCGGCTGGCTGAGCGGTAGAAAGGATAGTTGCAGATGGCCTTCTTTACCTGCTTGTTCAAGACAAGCTGGTTGATATCCTCGTTACCCGGGCCCATCTGCATACAGATAACGGTGAGGTCTTTGGCACCCTGCCTGGCTAGAGCCTGTATCAGGGGCATTGGGGTCCCGGCCGTGAAAAAGCCGGATATAGCAATCGAAGCTCCATCGGGAATATCCGCGACAGCTTCATCAACGCTGGGGTATATTTTGTCCAATCTTTACTCCTCTCAATTCTAGTGCTTCTGTCGGATTTCATAACCGACTATTTTCAAGGCCTCTTCGAGGGCATGTTCCATGCAGCTGAAGGATTTTACCGAACCAAGGTCAGCCATGAGCGGCTCTAAAGAACGGGCAAGGGCCGTCTGCATACCGGCGATTACACAATTCGCTCCCAGCAGGCGTACGGTGCGTATCGCTTTGGCAAGTGCCCCGGCTATGGCATCATCATCTATCTCGGCCCCAGAAAGGTCTATCAGGACGACCTTGGTCTTGACCTGCTCAATATGGTTGCATAGATTGGTCATTATACCTTCAAAGCGGTCTACATCCAGATGTCCGAAGATAACCATTACAGAAAGCCCGGGATAAAGCTCGAAGACGGGGGTCGTCTGCGCCTTCCACTTTTCCAGCCTGGCCTCAAGTTCGTCGACGCGAGCTTTAACCTCAGCCTCGGCGCCACCCCAGGGGCGGTATTTGGCAAAGTAACCCACACCGCCAATATACTTGCCATTGCTATCATAAAGATGGGAGGCCGAAACGCGTACCGAAACCAGCTTACCAGATTTTGTTTTCGTCTTGGTCTCCATGTCATGGATGGTCCCGCCGGCTTCGTAAATTTTACGGTTGGCGACCCTGGCGGCCTCCATATTCTCGTATACTTCGACAATGCTTTCGCCGATAAGCTCATTCATATTACGTTCTGTGAGCTTACAGGCTTCTTTGTTGGCGAACTTGATGATTCCCTCGGCATTAATAGCCAGAATGGCGTCGGGGCAACCGTTTAACAGGGCTTCAAGGTGCCCACTACGGGGTGCTGATACTTGTTTTTCCATCTGTCCTACCTCCTGTCATACCGGACTCAATCTCACCGAACCTTCTGAAAAGTAGTCCTTATATCCAGTATACATCATTTAAAAAGACTCTTGTCAAAAATATCCGCCGTTTAAAGCTGGCGATTGTAAAAATATTAGTTATCTTCTATTATGAATACGGTTACGCCTGACATGAACCAACAAAAAAAATCTGCCGATACTATTACGTTTCTGGGAACAGCCGGTGCCCGCTTTATGGTGAGCCGTCAGCTGGCAGCTTCGGGCGGAATATGGCTGAGTCTCAACGGGACGGAAATCCTCCTCGACCCCGGTCCCGGGTCCATTGTTCAGTCCACTAAAAGAAAACTCGACGCCGAGAAACTGAGCGCGATAGTATTGTCTCACCGACACCTGGACCATGTAGCAGACGTCAACGTGATGATTGAGGCCATGACCAACGGCGGCTTCAACCGCCACGGCAGATTGTTCGCCCCTGCCGATGCCCTTGAGCCCGAACCGGTTATCTTCTCATATCTGAAGAATTACATAGAGGGCATCGTCACACTGGAGGAAGAAACCTCTTATACCATCGGCAGAGTAGACCTGACCACGTCAGTCAGGCACGTGCATCCGGTGGAGACATACGGCATGGTCTTTCGGTCCTCGGGGCACAACTTCGCCTATATCGCCGATACCAGCTATTTCGAAGGTCTGGAACGCAACTATAACTGCGAGCTGCTAATTATCAACGTAGTGCTTACAGAACCCCGTCCACCCATCGCCCACCTTTCTATCCCCGAAGCTGAGCAGATTATAAGGAATATAAAACCAAAAGCAGCTATTTTAAGCCACTTCGGTCTTCACGTCTGGCAGGAAAAACCCTGGAAGATAGCCGGGGAGATGTCACAGCGGGTTGGAGTAAAAGTAATCGCCGCCAGGGACGGCATGAAGTTCGACCTCGCACAGCTGGACGATGCCTGAATTCCGGAAATAAATCGTAACCTGTATAACAAATACCAGCTGAAAAAGGGAGTGTAACGGTAATATGAACTCTATACACATGAGAATATGGTTTATCATCACCTTCACCATGGCCGTTATCGCCATAGTCATCCGCTCCATATGGCAAATAGTCGTTATCCCCACGGGGGGTACCATGCTCATCTTTATACCGCTCATCATCGCCCTTCTCGGTATGGACGCCCTCTTTGCCTACCTTGTCATCAATCCCCGGAAACTGAGAACCACGCCGTTCGCTGTAGTTTTTACAATAGGGCTCTCCGCCGGTCTACTGGCTGGTGTCACCCACTTCGTACGCTTCATTATTTCACCCCTGGCCGACCCCTTTCTCTGTAAAGTAATAGGCGGACTGGTACTGCTGTCCAGCGTCAGCGCCTATGGTATAGTAATATATATTGTGTGGTCGTCCCGAAAGGTAAAGGAAGGTGGATAGCCAGCGATTCGAACAGCTCGTAGCGGAAGCAATCAACAAACTGCCCGACGAGTTCTGTGAAAGACTGGAGAATATCGATATTGTGGTTGCGGACCGGCCGACGAAGGAGCAACTGGGTTCGGTGGGACGGAAGGGCGGTACTCTCCTCGGTCTTTACGAAGGTGTGCCCCTGACCAACCGTACACATGGCTACGGACTCGTCATGCCCGATAAAATTACCATCTTCCAGAAACCTATAGAATCTCACTGCAGAGACGATGCCCAGATAATAAAAGAGGTGCGTCGGGTCGTTCTCCATGAGATAGCTCATCACTTCGGCATCAGCGATAAAAGGCTGCGGGATATAGGCCGCTACTAGTCGTTTTTAACATTTGGTACCATTTTCTCAGGGACGTTTTTCTCAAGACATTCCCACTAAATTCCACGTTTTACGGTATACAATTATGTGTAGAAATATCACGTGGGAGGTCCACCGTGAAAGAAAGACTACCGAGACTGGTATTGATTTTTTGTCTTCTCACTACTTCGCTCTTCATCGGCGGCGCTGCCCGTGCCAATGATGGATATTTACCCGACCCCGGTCTTACCCCAGATAGTCCTTTCTACTTTATCGATATTCTGGGCAAGTATATAAACATGTTTTTCACCTTCGGCGCTGATATAAAAGCCAGGAAAGCCCTGGAGTTTGCCGAAGAGCGCCTGGCCGAGGCCCGGGTAATGGCCACTCAAAACCGTGTCAGGGAAATGGAGCGGACCACCGAGAGTTACGACAAGTACATGAATATGTGCGCCGAAAGGCTGGCAGAGGTCAGCCATCCGGACACCTCTGAGATTACATCTGAGAGAATAGCTATAGCAGCTGCCAGACACCTTGAAATTCTGGACAGCATCATAGACGAGGCTCCCGAAGCCAGTGCAGCGGCTTTAAGAAGGGCCAGGATAGCCTCACAGAACGGTCAGGTAAATGCCCTTCTTGTGCTGGGCGAAGTAAAACCGGAAAGGGCTATTGATATTGCCCGGGGAACTATAGATAATCAACTGGATAGGGTGAAGTCCAGGATCGGTGCCACCGGTACCGCGGATGTCTCCGAGACCCTTGAATATGCCATGCGCCTCGCGGAAATTGAGGACGAAATAACGCTGAAAGCCCGCGATAAATATAACGATGCTTCTGTCATCGACCAGAGCCTTTCCCAGGCAGACACCGGCAACAGGGAGGAAATCGCCGGTAATATCATGCCCGAGATATCTGTGCCTGCTATCAAGGGCGGGCTGGAAGACGCGTTGGGGATGTACCAGAGCACCATTGATCAGCTCCTGGATAGAACTACCTCCAATGCGGCCGTCGGACAGACTGCCGTGCAGAGGCTGCAGGCACAACTAAATGACAGCGTAGGGATAAACACGTCCAATCAGCAGCAGACTCAAATAGATATTACTGAAAATACGTCCGCCCAGTCGAAAACTCGACTGCAAACCGCAGTATCGAATAGATAAGATTGATTATTCCCTGGGGCTGAGTGTCTTGACCATGTAGTCGCCTTGCGAGCTGTAATCGAACTCGTCGCGGTAGTATTCCTTGGCGCCGGTACCGCTCAGAATAACCACTCGTTCTGCCTGGAACTCGTCGCGGGCAATCCGTTCCGCCTCACGGAGCAGGGCCTTGCCGAAACCTTTGTGCTGGGCGCTCTCACTGTTCTTATGGCTGAGAGGCACCTCCGGACCGAAGACATGCAGCTCTCTGACAATGGCGGTATTGTCTTCCAAACCATCATTCGCTAGCGCCGGTACGGGGCGTGACTGTATTCTCAGTCGCAGCAGGCCGAATAAAGTCTCTTTTTCATCCTCGAAAGACAGAAATATTTCTTTTCCGTCCGAGGCCTCGTAATCCATCCTGACCAGATAAGGCTCCCCTATTTCCCAGCCAGCCCGCGCCCTGTGGCCATATTCCCGACAGCGTATGCAGCGGCAATCGATGCCATCTTCTTTCATCCGCTCACGAACGATATCCCTGAGCGAGTCCTTGAGACCGGCGACGATGAACTTGGACGGGATATCACGC
>CAYYVO010000079.1:0-413 GCA_964475175.1 uncultured Dehalococcoidaceae bacterium
ACGTAAAAAGAAAGGGAGAGCGTGAGTACTCTCCTTTTCTCTTTAAAAAAGCTCGATTGAAGGGTTATTTCGCATCCGGCGGGGTGACGTCCCACCCTATTTCTTGGTGGCCCCGAGTACCCTGGTATACCGGCCAGTCATGGCGACATCGATAAAAAGGATGGGTTTGTTCAGCCTGGTGACGGAAAGCGGGCCGTGGTAGAGCCCGGCGGCAATATAGGCCACCGTGGGCGAGGTGATGATCTGCTTCTCCTGCTCTTCGCCGAGGGCCAGTTCGATTTCGGCGTCGAAATCTTTGACGTCTTGCGGATTGGACGAGAAGAAACACAGGTATTGGGCAAAATCGTGCTTGTGGTTCCGGTCGTTGATCACCCGCGGCGTCGTGATATAGATGCTATCCATGGAGAAGTTGC
>CAYYVO010000079.1:423-7903 GCA_964475175.1 uncultured Dehalococcoidaceae bacterium
CCATTTGCCTGGTGCTCATCATTAACTGGGTGCCGTCCATGTTGGGGACAATGCAGTCCCTAGTTAGATATTTCTCATATTTCTTCCCGGCCATATTATCATCTCCCTCCGTTCGTCTCACTTAATCAGTCCCCTCGTCGACAGGTCATCAGCGACATCCCCGAGCTGTAGCTCTCGGAGCCTGTTTCTCGCCAGCAGCCCCGTGGCGACGTCCCAGCCGCGCCACTGATAGAACTCGTCCTTCATCTTTTCAAATTCATCCCGGTCGACCACATTCCCTTTCCGCGAGCCCACCGCGCCGTTTTTACCCGGCACCTTACAATCGCGATCGAACCGTGAATACTGCAGCGGCTCCTCGTGATGATAGTCGAGCAGCCTGTCCCCGCTCCTGCCTCCCCACCCATCCCGGAGCAGCACGGCCCTTTGTAGGTTGAATATCCTCTCCCCGGTTAGCTCCAGCTCGGTCGGGTCCATCTCCCACCCTGTAACGGCGGAGTAAATCCGGGCGGGCAGGTCGGGTACTCCCATGTGGTCATCCGTTAGTGGATTATGCAGCATAGGCCACCGGGCATTACAGAAAACGAGGCTCTCGAAAACGCTAGTACGGTCCTGCGTCTTTTTAGCCATGAGCGCCTTGCCTTCGTAGCTGGTATAGTCGGCCGCCGCCTCGCTGCCCCAGTACCGGGAGCTGATCTGGCGCACCACATCGGGAGAAACATAGCCCCCTCCGCCATCGAGCCAGCCGAGCCAGCCGATAAGAACGCCGCTGGCTTCATGAATGGCCTGCATCGGCCGGCGCGGGTCTGTGGCCAGGAGAAGCGCATTGTGCACAATCAGCCGTGGGTCATAGTCCTTGACCTCATTGGTTCGGTTCATAACGGAATAGCTTATCAGTTCCGCGGCCCGTCCCCCGATCGAGGCTGCGGCGGCAACGGTACCCCGGGCCAAGATATCGCCGAAGCCTTCCCGCAGCGCTATCTTCCGGGTAATCGCTTCGATAAAATCAGGGCCACCTATTGCCGATAGTGGCAGTCCGGTATCATCGTCACTTAACAGGCCTTCCTTATAGCACCGGATAAGCCATTCTATCATCGCCTGTATGACGCTGGAATCCAGCCCGTAACCATCACAGAGCCTCATGGCCAGCAGGATGACATCATTCCAGCCGTCATAGTACTTTGACGCCGGGCGGCGGTAGACATCTATCGGCTGGCACATGCTCTTGTAGCGGCGGCCGTCTTCGTCCTTATAAGAGTGCCGGAAACAGCCGACGCCGCAGCCATAGCATACCTGGGCCCTGGTGCGGCCAGGTATCATCCACCACATTTGCGGGATCGGCCCTTTGTTCAGCGCACGAATACCGGCGGCCAGTTCCCGTAAATTATCCGGGTCGGCGGCTACCGGCCTCCTGTCCCCTGCAACGACAACAGCCTTGAGCATTTTCGACCCCATGATGACACCGAGACCACCAGAGCCGGAGGCGCCTTCGTCTGCCAGAATAGTAGCAAAGGAAACGAGGTTCTCGGCGGCCGGGCCGATAGTGAGGACGCTGACGCCCTTGCCCAGTTCCTCTTTCAATCTGTCTTCCGCGGCAAAGGCGGACGCGCCCCACAAGTGGGAAGCATCTTTTATTTCTACGGCGCCATCGTGTACGAAGATGTATACGGGTTTATCGGCCTGGCCCTGCACGAGCATCGCGTCGTACCCGGCGTATTTAAGCCGGGTGCCCCAGCTTCCTCCCAGGTTTCCGTAAGAAAAGGTCTCGGGCGCCGCGGCCGCTGTTTTTCCACAGGCCAGCCAGCGGCTGGCAGTAAAGCCGGGAAACCCGGCCACCGGACCGGCGGCGCATATCAGACAGTTCTCCGGCTCAAGAGGCCTGGCCTGGGGAGGGACCATTTCCCAGTAAAGCCTGACAGCAAGGCCCTTCCCTCCGAGGAAACGGCTGGCATAATCGGCTGTGACTAATTTACTCACCTTGCGGCTGGACAGGTCCACCTTGAGGATCTCTCCGGCATATCCGTGTTCAGACATACAAATTGACCCCTCGAAAAAATGTTTACACGCTGACCGGAGGCAAACTATATGGGCCAAGCGTATGGATTAGCTTCATGCGGTTGATTGAGTATAATTCAGTTCGAGAAGGCATGTCAATCGTTTACCGGTATTGACCTGCTTCCGCGCATTCATGTATTCTTAACAGGGTTTCTTCGATCCGTGCCGAAAAAAATATAAGGAGGTATTCACGAAGTGGCCAGTGCCAAATACGAAAAGTATATTCAACATGCACCGGTAACAGAGGAGCGTATCGGGCGAGTCGCCCACCTGTTTGGCGGCAAGGACTTCAACGGCGCCAGTTTCTCCCCGGCCTGGACCGGGATTACCAAACCTCTCTTCATGATAGAAGAGAGTCATGCGCACGACTACGATGAGTATCTGTTTTTCTGGGGGACGAACGCCGCCAATATCGAGGAGTTCGGCGCCGTGGCCGAGCTGTGCCTAGGGGATGAAGAGGAAAAGTATATCATCACCAAGCCCTGCATTGTCTATGTCCCCAAGGGGCTGAAGCATTGCCCTCTTAATTTCACGGTGGTAAATAAGCCCATCTTGTTCATGGATATTTCCATCTCCCCCGAATATACACGTACGTAATCAATGGCGTAGACCCGGGGCAAAGTGGGGCTATCCTAGATAACCAGCGGCCTTTTTCCGGCCGGAATTAAAAAGGAGATATAAGACCAAGGAGGAGACCCTGCGAGAGATAGAAGCTAAAATGGACATTCTTACCATTGCTAGGTCGTTTTCTCAAATAGAAGCGGTGTAGAATCACTTTTTCTCAGTATATTCCCCACCCGCTACCATCAGGAAATGGAAGATGGGCCTGTCAATTCTTCTAAACACTATCGGGCAATGTTTCATCCCACCAGGGATAAAAATGAGGCAGCTCCTGGTAAGCAGGTATTTCTCATCCTCAATCCAGAACTCAATCTCTCCACCCAGATTGAGGACATCTTTCGTATCTGTCCCGAAGAAACCAATTGTCTCATCATACTCGTGCACATGCTGCGGGAATCCGCCTTCAGGGTCAGCGGCTTCTGGCCAGAGCCAGACGGCTTCCACGTAAGGGCTGCCCTTGACCACCTTGTCTCCCAACCACATCATGAAGTGTGACCTTGCGGTGGGCTGACCCGGCTTTCCCCGGAAATCGGGCAGCTCCAGGCCAGGCTTGAAATCGGTGATTATATATTTCTCATATTTATTACCTGCCATTACTTTTTCCTCCCGTCTTTTGGGGGCCTGATCATTAGCCTCATTCAGCGGTTTATTACCACCGGGTTTATTTCGCTATTTAGATGCGTGCCGTAACCAATCCCTCTTGAGCTTATGGACTGTCCCTTTCTTTGGCGGGAAGCGCGTTAAAAATGTTTTCAAAGGACTTTACGAGTTCCTCCTAGGATGGGTGGAGGCGGACCAAAACTACGAGCCGGCGGGTCGGTGACCCCTACATTGGGCGGCCAGGAAGCCATCTTCAGCTTCGCAATTCTGTCACCACGGAGGAAATAGAGGCAGAACATCTTAACGGTTATAAAGTCCCCCGGCTCGAGATGGCCAAACGGATAATCGGGCCTGTCTTTCGAGGCATGGAAGTCCATATCTATCTCTGCAAAGATGTTGTTTTCATTTTGTATCAGGGTCTGGACACGCATGATTTCACGAATGCCATCATGGGCCCAAACCAGGAACTTGAGAAATTCCTCCTTGCCTGAAGCCGTTAAAGCGGGCTTATTACTCCGGTTTGACGTTACCAACAAGTCATCCACCCAAAACCCGTCCAGCATCGCCTTGTCGTCGCCTGAATTAAAAGTCTCAATGTATTTATTGAAGTTGAACAATGTATTCTCCTTAATTCATTTTGTGATGTTCCCTTTTCTATCAGGTGCGCTCTACAACCAGTTCGATTATGTCCTTTACTTTACCTCTATCTTTTTCGGGCAATACTCTCTGGAGGCTGTCCTTGCAGGAGGCGCAGGCGGTTACAAGCAGGTCGGCTCCCGTGTCCTCAAACTCCTTCATTCTTTCTCTGGCGGTATCTTCAGATAGATTGGGAACGTAATTACCCACCGCCAAAGCACCGCAGCAGAAGGAGTTTTCCCGGTTCCTGGGCATTTCGACCAGCTCCACACCGTCCAGGGAGGTTAAAACCTCTCTGGGGGCGTCATAGATACCCAGTCCCCTCCCCAGATAACACGGGTCATGATAGCTTACTTTTACCCTGCCCGTATTCTTGCTTTTCAGCTTGCCTTCCTTTAAGGCACTCGCGAGGAGCTGACTGAAATGAAGGTTTTCTATCGCAGAATAATCGGGGAGGATTTCATGGTACCTATTGACGATAAACTCCTGACAGTGAGGGTCCAGGAAGACGAATTTCTTGTATTTCATGGGCTTCATCATTTCCCAATTGGCCTTGACCAGCGGCTCCAACTGCTTCCAGAAACCCAGGTCGTAAAGAGTTGAGCCGCAGCAGCCCCGCTCGGAAAACAGCGCAATCGGAGTGCCGATTCTCCCCAGCAGTCCGGCAGCGGCCTTGAAGATGCTTTCCGCGGATACAGTATGGAAGCACTCAGCGAAGATGACCGTGTCCGCGTTATTATCCCTGATTTTCGCCGGTAGCGCCAGTTCTGTCACCTGGCCGTAGTCGCCCCGCTCTTTTACCTCATCATAGATCTTCCTGGCAGCACCCTCGGGGACGAAGCCTCTCCTGACGGCTTCGCTTCTCAGGAGGCGAATAATATCCAGGATGCCTACATAGGGTGTATGGGAACGGATCAGGCTACAGTTAGTATCGCAGGCCAGACAGCCGGCACAGCTGAAAGCGAAGTCGGCGGTAGATTGATTGAAGTCTGTTTTATTTTCCAGCAAGGCCAGGATAAGGAAGAGGTAGCCTCCGCCGCTGAAGGTAAAGGAGGGATTATGTGTATAAATCGGACACAGGACGTAGTTCTCCGGCCAGGACCCATACGTACACCTGGCATCCCGGAGACAGCGAGATGCGGCTCCTTGAACGTCTTTTAGAGTAGTAGCTAGGTTCATAGTTCTCCCTCCTCAAAAAGTCCTGCGTCCCTGTTAAGAATGTTATTGGGGTCGAGCGCTTTCTTAATACTGCGGAGTACCTCCATATAGGTCCCGGCCCGGTCCGACCCTATCGGACGGATGGGAACGGCCCTGTACCTTTTTAGCGCTATATCATACATCTCCTCGAACTTCTTGCTTATTTGCTTTCGTAGCTCAATATCTTCCGGGTCGGGGAAGCCGCAGATGCGTAAAAGTATGGAGCGGCCGAAGTCAAAGGGGTGGGAGTAGTAGTTGACCGGATTGATTGCCTTTCCGAATTTTGCCATTTCATTTACGGCGAATTTCTCTATCTCCTTGATATCTTTAGGCTCGGCGAACACATACCAGCCGGCGAATCTTCCTTTGTGCCAGTGCACGGACTCTCGGTAATGGAACTCCCCGTATTGTTGTTTGAAGCCGGCTAATGTTGCCGGAAAGTTTGTTTCAACCTCTTCATCGGAAAGGACTCTGCCGTGGTATTTTCGGGCTACCCTGGCACAAATTTTCTCATAGACTTCCACCTGCTCTTCATAGCCGGACATCAAGGTGGAGACCAGATTGTAGGGTGTCCCTTCCGGTGGTTTCTTGATTTCAGACTCCAGGACCCGGGGCATTACAGCTTCCAGGTCGGAAGGTGCCAGGGGCCAGGTCTGGTACATGTGCCAGTTCCAGATAAAGGTGTGCTCGGGAATATTGTGGTTAATAAGGTCTTTGACATAATCGATGGCGTCCGGGTAATTATCGAACCCGGCAAAATGGACCCGGTAAGCCTCATTTACGGGGTGGATTCTGATGGCCGCTTTGGTGATAACACCCATGGCGCCATAAGCGCACGTATATAAGCCGGAGAGATCAGGGTACGGGCCGTATCTCAGGTGGCTTCCGACACCATCGAAGTGGGAAGAACCGGTACTGAAAACAGTCCCGTTGGGGAGGACAACTTCAAGGTCAAGCACCAGGCTGAGGTACCTGGTGGAAAAACTTTGCGAGCCTCTTGATAAAGCCTGACCCAGGACAGTGCCGGGGCCCGGCATCGTACCCACTGAGCACTTGAATCCTGTTCCCCGCAGTGCCGAGGTGAGCTTGTCAAAGCTGACGCCGGGCTCGACAACCGCATATCCGGAGTCGGTGTTTATCTCGATTACCCTATCCCTGCGCCGCTGGTCAAGGATAATACCACCCTCGGTTGTGCCGAGCATTATCGGGGCGGTACCTACAGAAGTAACGGGAATCTTGTACCTGTTGGCAATTTTGAGGGTCTCAACTACGTCCTCTCTGGTCTCGGGGAAAACCACCAGGCTGGGCTTGCGGAATGGCCACATAATATCGAAGCCGTGGCGTACCCTGCCATAAGTTACCAGTGTTATCTCATCGTCTCTTACCTTTTCGGCCCCGATTGCCTGCCTCAGTTCACGGCAGACGTCACTCGTCATCACACCTACTGATTTTGTTGTCATCCCTGTTTACCTCCTTTAAAGGTCCTTGTCCTTTTGAGTCGTTTTCTTAGTAAGTATTTTAACGTAATTTCCCCAAAATTATAAGGGGGATATTAGGCCAAAGAATCCGAAATCAACGCACTGGGCGATATAACCAGATGATATCAAAAAGCATAAAGACAATCAAGCGATAATCACAGAAAAATTCGGATTTCGTCGTTATTTCCGCAAATCAGGGAGTTATTAGTGATATCAATTCATATATATTTGTAGACTTCAGGCACGATAATGCAGGTTAATTCTACAAAAGTCAACTTGACATATCTTGAGTAGCGCAATATAATTACCATTGCTTTTAAACTTACGTATGCGGACAATAAAATTGTGAAAGCGCACATTATACCAGAGGCAGGTCCAGAACTGCGATAAGATATCCGGTTCTAAAGGTTCCACTTACCGCATGTTTCCTCGTGTTTTCAGATTGGCTGCTGAAGTAAAGCGAACGGGGGCTATCGCTTGGTTCAAGCCACGCACGTAGATTTTCCTTTATGGCAGCCATTCTACGCGTGGCTGTAATTATTGGAAATAAAGTGAATCGTTACTCGGTAAAGAGGAAAGTAAGATGAAAAGGAGTCATGATGTTTAAGATAGGTTTTCAAAAGAAATGGATATCGTTAATACTATGTCTTCTCATGGTCTTATCTCTGGCAGTCAGCCAGCTGCCCAAAAACGCTGTTGCCGACTCTCCCAATCCGTACAAGACAATTTTTATCGATGACGAGGGGCGTGAGATCACCAGGGTTATCTTCCCCCTGGGGCCGCAAAAAATAAGGGCGGCACCCGAGGCCCTGCCGGATAGATTTATCGCCGGGGCAATCAATTGTTTATTAGATGTGCCCGCCTTTGACTGGAGCTACGGCTGCTCGGCCACGGCG
>CAYYVO010000080.1:0-2224 GCA_964475175.1 uncultured Dehalococcoidaceae bacterium
GCGCAGGAGCTTGCAGCCCTTGATTTTGGCCACCTCCTCGGTAGTCTCCGTCTTCCAGGTGCCGGGCAGACCGCAGGCGATGAGCAGGAAGCCGGGTTTAAGTCCGGCTTCGATGAATTTCGCAAAAGGTTCTCTCATTTGACACCTCCGTGGATATTATAACATCATATCTAGTTCAATCTCGTCCCGAATCGGGATGCCGTCGTTGCCGATAACTGGGATTTCGGGTTTTAGCCAGCGTGACTCCTCAATGGCGTTTGGGTGTATTGCCGCGATTGTGAAACCTCGTTTCTGGTAAAAGCGCAGGGCGGCGGTGTTATCGTTAGTGGTTATCAGCCACAGGCGTTTACAGCCGGCGGAAACGGCAGAATTTTTTACGGCGTCTATCAAGGCGGAGCCGATTCCCCGGCCTTCCTCCAGGCTGTTCATGGTAACGATTTCACAATTATTGCTGTCTATCCGGTACGTCACCAGTCCGGCCGGTTTACCTTCGAGGACGGCGACAAATCCGGGTAATTCATCCGCCCTGTGCAGCCGACCACGTGTCACTATCACAGGGCCTGCCCACCACTCTTTTAGCAGACCGGCTACCCACTCCCTTTCGTCATTGCTTAATGGTATTATTTGAAATTCAATCATCTGTAATTGACCGTTTATAAAACGGCTCCTAGTATAAAAAGTACCGCTGCGATCGTTTTAACGGCAGGGCAGATTTTGTAAGGGATTTGGGCCGTCCTGGCGCCGGTCAGCAGGGTCAACAGGGCCATAACCAGCAGCATGATGCCGCAGGCAAAATATACGATGAGTGAGGTATCACTCGCGGAGTCGGCGAGGAGGGTGACCAGCAGCGGGAGCAGTCCGAGAAATATCAGCGACAATCCCTCGGCGATAGCTTCCATCGCGAGTATCTTCCGGTTGTCTGCGGAAATATCTCCGAAACCATCAACGATGGCCCGGGTGGGGATAAGGTGGGCAATTCCCCACAGAATGATGAGACCGGAACCGATATACAGCAGTGTTTCGTTCATTACACAATACTCCTCGCCTAGTTATACTTGCTTCTTTCCGGAAATCAAAGTACCCCGCCACTCCCTGAACTCAGGTTGATGGAGGTTATTTATATACGCTTCCAGACTGGTAACGCCGAGTTCGAATTCATGCTGGGGTATAAGGTGATATGTTGAAACATACTTGCCCTTTACTTTCTCCAGATATTCATTGTCCAGAGGTATCTTTTCGATACATGTTTCACGGTGTTTAATTTCCCTAAATCCGGCGGTGTTAAGCAGCCGGTCTACTTCCGGTATATCCGGAAATCTGGTCTTATCGATATCTATTAGGCTGGGGAAAAACTGTTTGATAACAGGATGCTGGTGTTCAATCTGTCGATGGCTCGATGTAATAAGCACGATACTGCCGTCTCTCAGCACGCGGTAACACTTGGGAAACAGAGATTCCAGATTGCCGATTTGGTGTATAACGTAACCTAAGATTATCATATCAAAGGAGTCGTTATGAAAAGGCAGGAGGTTATTACCGGCGTCCGAGCAGACGACTTCCAGTGATTTATCTCTGGCGACCATCAGCATCGGCAAAGATACATCGAGTCCTACAATGTCTACATTCATAACCTTTAAAAGACTGGAGGCTACGTTGCCGGTTCCACATCCGAGATCTAAAACCTTCATTCCCGGTTCAATCCCGGAGAAACTTATTATCTCTTTAATCTGATTTTCAGAATACGAGCGGTATTTATCGTAGGTTTTGGAGATATCGGTGTAATGGACTTTCGTATTATCGCTCAATCGGATATTCCCCCGGACGCACACATTATTGATAAGCCGATGTCGGCTCCGGCAGCTCCATATATTCCGGTTTAGTCTCGATAATATTGCGGATGAACTTGATAAGCTCTTTAAGCTTATCGGCCTTTTTATCTGTGGTGTCTTTAAGAACAATATTATCTGCCCATAGTAACTCTTTAGTTTGGGACTCGTATTCCACCTTGAAATAGTAGCTGGAATATGGTGTGACGATGCCCGAGGACTCGCCGGGAGGTACAATCACCGCGAACTTATCGGGATAGTTAAAGAAATCAATCTCGACCATCTTTTCGTAGATGTAGATTTTCTCTTCCCCGGTCAGGTTCAGGTCTATCCTGATAGATGGGTCAGCGACCATATCCTTGATATATTTTCCCTGAAACGTATCAAGAGTATTCCTG
>CAYYVO010000080.1:2234-7887 GCA_964475175.1 uncultured Dehalococcoidaceae bacterium
GGATACCGTATCTGAAAATCAGGTCAAAATCGGGTCCTGTTGGTTCTGTTTCTGCTGGTGGCAGGGAAACAATATCCTCGACTGCCGGTTCCGGTACGGCCGGGGTGCCGTTGTCACAGCTCGCTGTACCTACAAGAACAGCCGATAAAGTCAGGATTATTACTGCTAAACAGGATTTTCTCATATCAGCCCTGTTTTGTATAAGACTCTGCCAGCTTGAAATAGCTGCGAGCGTTGGCAACTATCCTGTCCTTTTCATCGGTGGAGATATACGGGTCATCGTACTGGAAGCAGCCCACCTTGCCTCGTACATAAGCGCGATAGCACTTGTAGAAATTGAGGAGTCTCATTATTTCGCTGTCACCGCTCTTTTCCACATAGGCATTAATAAAACTATCGGACAGGTCAGACCGTCCGTAGTGGTCGAGGTCCATCGCCAGGAAGGCAACCTCTGCTGCCACATCGGTGTATCTGAGCCTGTCGATAAACTCTATGCAGTCGTAAATACATATACTATCGGTAAAGCAAATATGGGCGGCATGAAGGTCACCGTGGCAGTCCTTTATTCTGCCCTCCGCCACCCGCTTATCGAATAAAGCGGCGTTTGTTTTTAGGAAACCGGCGGTGTAGTCCTTGAGGTACTGGTATTTCTCTTTCGTAATTATAATATCGACGTATTTTTCCGTCTGTCCGAAATTCTCTTCAAGGGTATTGACCGCGACCATATCAAGTTTGCCGAAGGTGTTAATCTCGGCGCTGGTCTCCGCTCTCCGGTGAAACTCTACGAGCCTCTGCGCCACTTTATCCAGCATATCCGGTGTCACCTGATTTTTGGATAACAGCACATTCATCATCGCTTCTTCGGGGAGACGCTTCATCTTCACGGCGTATTCTGCTGCCTCGCCCTCACCCTCAACGACTATATGGCTGTTGTCATTAATTATCGGTATCACGCCAAGATAGGCTTCAGAGCAGAGCCGCTGGTTGAGTTCTATTTCCCTGCGGCAATAATAAAGGCGTTTTTCCAGCGTGGTGAAGTCCAGAAAGCCCATGTCCACCGGCTTTTTAATTTTGTATACGTAGTCCCCGGCCAGCAAAACAAACGATATTTGCGTCTGCACCAGTTCCACTCGCTGCGGGGGTTCGGGGTAAACCCGGGGGTCTAGCATGGCTTGAATCAGTTCAGGCAGTTCTGACATACCGGTTTTCCTCCTGCAGCCATTTTTGAAGGTCGGCGTAAACATGCTCCCGGTTTTCTCTGGTTACGGTCGCCAGGGTCACATCCGACCGGCGCTTGATGGCATCGGCCCACGGATTGGTATGGAACATTATTGTTCCCAGTACCCTTTTACCGCTGTCGATTATAGAGGAGGCAGTCTCCCGGAAAGCAGGGGAGAGTATCTCCATCTTGCCGATTTCGTCGATGATAATGAGGTCACATTCAGCGGCAGCCTGTTTGAGCGCCGAGACGCCGACCTTTTCCATGATTGAAACGTCAACGCCGTATTTGCCGACGTGAAATCGTTTGTCGAAATCAATGTGAGCCAGGACAGCCTCTCGACCGTCGAGTGTAACCAGCCTGAATCCGAGCCTTGTGCCTTGGCCCCTTATTTCCTCGGTATAGAATCCGCCGGCTTTTAACCGGAAACTACCGACAGCCTGTTTGATAAGGCTGGTCTTGCCTGTTCCCGGATTGCCGGTGAGCAGGTAAACTGGCTTCATAACAGCCACCAAATGTACATTAAAGCCGCAAGTTTTTATAATTTACCCGCAGCTACTGAAATGAGGGGATAATACGCGCTATTTTGCGGCCTCGGACTGGGCCCGCTGTTTTTCTTTACGCTTTTTCGCCGCTTTCAGATGTTTGTGCCAGGCGACTCTCTTTGATTTGTTCATTAGTAATAATATAACCTAAATCAGACTTTACCGCCACCCTTTTCATTCACCCATTTAGCAAAGCGGGTAAAGGAGCGGTCGTAGGTACGTTCCACTTCCGGCGGGAAGGCGCAGGCGGGCAGCTCATCCATTTTCAGGTGGTAGCTGATGCACTCACAGCACCTGCCTTTCCTGGAGCAGGGCTCGTAGGTGCAGTTGCACTTCGTCATATTCGCTTCGATATTACATTCCATAATATATTCCTCTTTTGAATTAATAACACTAAAAAGGCCAGATAAACGGTATGAGGAGCACGGCTATGCCCCAGAAAACGATATTAAGCGGCCCGCCCACTTTAGTAAAGTCGGTAAAGCTATAGCCGCCGGGTGAATAGACCATGGTGTTCGTCTGGTAGCCGATGGGCGTGGCAAAGCTCGTGGAGGCCGCAAAAGTGATAGCAATGAGGAGCGGCCGGGGGTCGATATTCAGCGACAAAGCTGTGGTAAAAGCAATAGGCGCTAGAATGGCCGCGGCGGCATTATTGGACATGGCCTCGGTGAGTACGGCGGTAACGATGTAAAGAACGGCCAGCAGCATCACCGGGCCGAGGCCGGCCACCGGTTCTAATACATGGTTTGCCAGCCACAGGGCAGTGCCGCTTTGCTCCAGTGCCAGACCCAGCGGCAATACTCCCGCCAGCAGGAATATTATCTTCCAGTCGATTGCTTTATAGGCTTCTTCGATGGAAAGGCACCGGGTTACCACCATGGCAACGGCCCCGATAATCGCCGCTTCCATGATAGGGATAATATTCAGGGTGGTCAGGAGAACTACCGCCAGCAGCACTGCCAGTGCCATGATAGCTCGGTCTTTCCTTAAATAGAGGTCGGTAAGCTCGTTGGTAACGATAACGTTAGGTGATTTCATAATGTGGCTGATGTCGTCCTGGTGCCCCTGGAGCAATACCGTGTCGTTTTCGTTCAGCTTGATATCAGCCAGCCGCTCGCGGAGGGTGCGGCCGCGTCTCTGTATAGCCAGAATTGTCAGCTTGTGGCGGCGGAAGAAATCGGCCGTCTGAAGCGTCCGGCCGATGAGTACGGAGCCGGGTGGTATCAGCGCTTCGGTCAGCTTGATATCATGAGAGCTAAGCTCCAGGTCACTGACCCTGGCGTTTTTCATCATGGTAAGCCCGTATTTCGATTCCATTTCCAATATCTGGTCGACGTTACCGTGAAGCAGCAGTATATCTTCGGCTTTTATTATAGTGCCGGTAGGTCTGGATACCGGTTTAGCGTCACGAAGGAGGTTGGTCAGTTCTACCTTAATTTCGCTCTCGATTTTACTATCGTCCCATGTCTGATCGATTAAACTTGATTTTTCATTAACCTGCATTTCGGCAAGGTAGTCGGCCAGGCGATAGCGGTCGACCTGCTCGGCCTCCCCCTTCCGTACCGGCAGCAGCCAGTGCCCGACGGCGATAATATAGACGATGCCGGCGCCAACCATGGCCAGTCCGAGGGGCAGGAACTCGAAAAATCCAAAGGGCTCAAGGCCTCTGTTCACAGCTATGGAGTTTACTATAAGGTTTGTGGAAGTGCCGATTAAGGTGCAGACACCCCCGAACTGGCTGGCATATGACAGGGGCATCAGGATTCTGGAAGCAGCTATTTTGCGGCTTTTAGATAGTACCATAGCCACCGGAATGAAAATGGCGACAATGGCTGTATTGATGATGAATGCGGATAGAAAGGCCGCCGTTAGGCACAGCACGAGAATAAGACGGATTTCAGTACTCCCGGAAAGGGTATCGAGTCGGCGGGCGGTCCATTCTACTAAACCGGTACGCACCAGTCCCGCGCTCAGGACGAACATGGAAGCAATCGTTATGGTGGCCTGGTTGGCGAAGCCGTAGAGCACCTGCTCCGGGGTGACTAGCTGTAAAACAAAGAGGGCCACCAGGACGCACATGGCGATGATGTCCACGCGGACCTTGCCCCAGATAAACATCACCATCGCCGCAAAGACAATAATGCCGACGAGGATGATATCCATATCAATCACGGATATATTATACAGCTATGAATGGAAGTTTAGCTATATTTCTTCCGCATCTCATCCGATAGCCCGGTGAGTAGCTCAAGCACCTGCGCGGCGCCTTCCTCGCCGAGGGGCACCAGCGTACAGCTGGGGGTGAGCAGGCTGTGGGCCGCCAGGTCTTTGAAACGTACCCCGTTGCGGGTGAAAGGTGCCATCGCCTCCTCGAGGCGGTCCCTCAGGCTGGCTACCGTTTCTTTCCCGACCGAGCTGCCGTCATTGGGGATGATGCCCCAGGCGATAGCCCCGCCCCGCGCCATGAATTTCCTGATTTCATCCGGGTATAGAGTCACCGATTCGGCATAGTTATAGGTATCGAAATTCAGGATATCCAGTTTGGTCTTTAATAAGACCGTCCAGTCGGTATTACCGCAGCAGTGGATTCCTTTGAGGCCGCTGATGCCTTCGAAGACTTCGTCAATCATCTCGGCGACCTTTTGCGGCGACGAGAACGGCCCGGCGGCTACCGATGAACCGTAGGCGGACATGTAAGGCTCATCGAGGAAGATGATGGTGTTTTTCGATATTTTCTTAAGCTCATTTTCCTGCCAGGCTGCCTTGAGCTTGAGCAGCTTGGGGACGGCGTCGCCGAGGATATCGTGGTAGAGAATAGAGCGTTTATTCTCGTCGGTGACGGTCAGCCCCCAGGATAGCGGCCCGGTGACATGGCCTTTGACCGCCCGCGGCGAGAAATTGTTCTGTTCGATAAAAGCATAGAACCCGGCGGCGTAGTCGGGGCCGAAGGAATACTTGGTATAATCATCTGCCAGGTAAGCCGCGTAAAGCTCTTCCAGCGGTTTCTGGTAATCTTTAGCGGTATCCACGTAGATGCGGTCGCCCTCGATGACGGCGTTAGGGAAGCCCTCGCTGTACTGGGCATACATATTCTCCAGGAAAGACCGCCGGGGCAGCTGAGGCCAGGCGGGTATGTCCCTGAGGTAATGGGCAATCTGGGCACACGCCGCCGACGGGTCGGTCTGGGGCATACTGCCGATAGCTGTCGGCAGGCAGTTAAATTCTACTCCGGGCATGCTATCTCCTCAGGGCAAATACTTGCCGATTAACAGGTTGAGCTTCTTTTTCTGCTCGTCCGGAATCTTATCGGCGGCGGTAACAATGGCGGTGCTTAGTGCGTTGACACAGCCGCAGTCCCGTTTTTCGGGTATTTTAGCCAGTGCCAGCTTAATGATATTTTTGGCGGTATCAATGTTCCGGCGCTGCACGCTGATAATCATTTCGGCGGTAACCGGCTCATGCCGCTCGTGCCAGCAATCATAGTCGGTAACGCAGGCAATAATAGCGTAACAGATTTCCGCCTCCCGCGCCAGCTTGGCTTCGGGGAGAGCCGTCATGCCGATAGCGTCCGCCCCCCACGAGCGGTAGAGGTGCGATTCAGCCCTGGTGGAGAAGGCGGGACCCTCCATGACCACGCAGGTGCCCCCCTTGTGAACGCTGGCGCCCGCCTCCTGCCCCGCCTGGTAGACGACCTGGCTCAGCACCGGGCAGAAAGGCTCGCCGAAGGGGATGTGGGCGACTATACTCTCCCGGAAGAAGGTATTGACCCGACTCCGGGTGCGGTCAATAAGCTGGTCGAGGATAAGCAGGTCGCCGGGCTTGTGTTCTTCTTTGAGGCTGCCCACCGAGTTGATGCCGATGATGTGCTCCACCCCCAGCGACTTCAGGG
>CAYYVO010000081.1:0-739 GCA_964475175.1 uncultured Dehalococcoidaceae bacterium
CGGTATGGGTAAGTGCTTCGGACATGATGTGCTGGCAGCAGGTAGCTGCAACATGTTCGATGCCAAGTAGTACCCACTTCGATATTTATGTACCCGTCAAGTGACAGATATCCATTATTCCGATCTCAAAGCCTCGATGGGATTGAGGCGGGAGGCATTGAAAGCCGGATAAAAACCGAAGAATATACCGATACCAACCGAAACAGATACAGCCAGAACAACTATATCAGCCTGTACCACGGCGGGCATAAACCCCGAGTTGTTTACGAAATAAGCGATAAGCCAGCCGATGATGACCCCGACAATACCGCCGGCAAACGACAGGAATGCCGCTTCGATGAGAAACTGGAGCCAGATATTCCACTCCTGGGCACCCAGCGCCTTGCGGATGCCTATCTCCCTTGTTCTTTCAAGAACCGAAACGAGCATGATATTCATCACCCCGATGCCGCCGACCAGCAGTGATATAGCCGCAATAGCGCCCAGTAGAAGCGTCATTGTGCCCGTTACCTCTGAAATAGTCTGGGATATCTCCTCGACAGACATAATCCTGAAGTCGTCATCCGTACCGATTCCCAGCTGATGGCGCTCCCGCAGCAGGGCCGTAATATCATCGACGACCTCGCTTGCCTTTTCCTCTTCGGCTACCGTCAGAGTGACCGAAGATACGATGCGGTCACCCTGGGGGGTGCGCGGCTGGGCAACCGTCTGCTGCATGACAGTCAGCGGGATATATATA